>JAJTBC010000201.1 GCA_021287085.1 Bacillota bacterium
AACCGCCGGAATTGCATAAAATCCTCCCTACCATAAAAAAAGCTCTACGGAACATTAAACGAAATCATTAAATCTGGCCACATTTTTTTCGTTCAGTAATGAATCATGATTCGCGCGATCGAGGCCTTTTCCTCTGATTTCTCGCACATCTCGTTCCCACCCGCCCCATTCTGTGATTCCGTTCACGGAATTCGGCGATCAGAGGCCAAGCAGGGACGTTACGATTAAGCATTCTCGGGAGTCTCGCCATGTACGAAGCGGTCCGAATCGGCGATGCCAGTGTCTTCCAGGCGCTGGATCAGGAAATCCAGCGCCAGCGTCATCACCTGGAACTGATCGCGTCGGAGAACTACGCATCCACCGCCGTGATGCAGGCCATGGGCAGCCACTTTACCAACAAGTACGCCGAGGGCTACCCCGGTCGGCGCTACTACGGCGGCTGCGCCCATGTGGACGTGGTGGAGAACATCGCCCGGGATCGCGCCAAGGAACTGTTCGGCGCCGAGCACGCCAACGTGCAGCCCCACAGCGGCGCCCAGGCCAACATGAGCGTGTACCTCTCGGCCCTGAAGCCCGGCGACACGGTGCTGGGCCTGGATCTAGCCCACGGCGGCCACCTCACCCACGGCCACCCGCTCAACAGCAGCGGCATCCTCTACAATTTCATCGGCTACCAGGTGCGCAAGGACACCGAGCGCGTGGACATGGATCAGGTGCGCGCCCTGGCCCGGGAACACAAGCCCAAGATGATCGTGGTGGGCGCGTCGGCCTATCCCCGCATTTTCGATTTCCCCGCGTTCCGCGCCATTTGCGACGAAGTGGGCGCGCTGATGATGGTGGACATGGCCCACATCGCGGGCCTGGTGGCTTCGGGCCATCATCCCAGCCCCGTGCCCTACGCGGACTTCGCCACCACCACCACCCACAAGACCCTGCGCGGGCCTCGCGGCGGCCTGGTGCTGTGCAAGGAGAAGTACGCCAAGGAACTGGATCGCGCCGTGTTCCCCGGCGTTCAGGGCGGCCCCTTGATGCACGTGATCGCCGCCAAGGCGGTGGCCCTGGGCGAAGCCCTTCAGCCCAGCTTCAAGAGCTACCAGGAGCAGGTCATCAAGAACGCCAAGGTGCTGTCCGATACCCTGCAGGCCAAGGGCTGGCGCGTGGTGTCCGGCGGCACCGACAACCATCTGATGCTGGTGGATGTGTTCGCCCAGGGCATCCTTGGCAGCGAAGCGGAAAAGGCCCTGGATCTCGCGGGCATCACCGTGAACAAGAACGGCATTCCCTTCGATCCCAACCCGCCCCTCAAGCCCAGCGGCATCCGCATCGGCAGCCCCGCCGTGACCACGCGTGGCATGAAGGAAGCCGAAATGACCCAGATCGCCCACTGGCTTGACGAGGCCCTGCGCCATCGCACCGACGAAGCCGTGCTGAAGCGCATCTACCACGAGGTCGAAGGCCTTACCTCCCGATTCCCCATTCCCGAATAGCCGTGGCCGATCCCGAAGCCATGATGGCGGCGGTGACGCGCTCCATGAAAGCGCGCACCGGTCGCAGTCTGGAGGAGTGGATCGCTGAAGTGGAAGCTGCCCCTCTGGATCCTTTGGATCAAAAGGCCGTACGGGCGTGGCTGAAGGCCGAGCATGGTGTGCCGCAGAACACCCAATGGGCCATCGCCGATGCGGTGGCCCAGCGGGCGGGCTGGCAGCGCCCCAGCGATGACGCCTACGTGGATCAGCAGTACGCCGGGCCCAAGGCCTCGCTACGGCCCATCTTCGACGCATTGCACCAAGAGCTTTTGAAATTAGGGCCGGACGTGCGCATGGAAGGCCGAGGCATGTACCTTCCCTTCATCCGCAAGCGCCAGTTCGCCGCCGTGGCGGCCCCCAGCCGCACCCGCGTGGAAGTGGGCCTGCGCTTTATGGAGGCTCCGGCTTCAGAACGCCTCACGCCCACCCAGAACCTCGGCCAGGCCACCCACAAGCTCTCGCTCACGAGCGCAGATGAAGTCCCAGGCATCGTGGCGCTGCTGAAAGCGGCCTACGAGCAGAACGGATAGAGGCTGCGGCCTACCAACCCAGCAGGTACGCGAACACCAGCGGCGCCACGATGGTGGCGTCGCTTTCGATGATGTATTTGGGGGTGTCGATGCCCAGCT
Organism: Bacillota bacterium; assembly: GCA_021287085.1. Lineage (GTDB taxonomy): Bacteria > Acidobacteriota > Holophagae > Holophagales > Holophagaceae > JAYREN01. The sequence goes on from JAJTBC010000201.1 coordinate 2,156, forward strand.
TGCCCCAGGTGATCTTTTCGTTGGGCACGGCGCCGGAGTAAGAACCGTAGCTGGTGGTGCTGTCGCTGATCTGGCAGAAGTAGCCCCAGAGCGGCACGCCCGTGCGCTCCAGATCCTGGTGCAGCATGGGCACCACGCAGATGGGGAAATCCCCGGCGATGCCGCCGCCGATCTGGAACATGCCCAGGGGCGCCTGGGCCGTCACCTTGGTGTAGTGCTCCGCCAGCCAGGTCATGTACTCGATGCCGGTGCGCACGGTATGCACGTTCTTCACGTCGCCGCGGATCACGGCGGCGGCGTACATGTTGCCGAGGGTGCTGTCTTCCCAGCCCGGTACCACGATGGGCACGTTCTTCTCCAGGGCCGCCAGCATCCAGGAGTGTTTGGGGTCGATCTGGTAGTACTCCTCGTATTTCCCGCTCTTCAGCACCTGCTGGAAGAACTCGTGGGGGAAGTAGCGTTCGCCCTTGCGGTCCGCCTCCATCCATACATCGAGCATGGCCTTCTCCATGCGGCGCATGGCTTCCATTTCGGGAATGCAGGTGTCGGTCACGCGGTTCATGTGGCGATCCAGCAGGCCCTGTTCGTCCTGGGGGGTGAGATCGCGGTAGTGAGGCACGCGCTCGTAGAAATCGTGGGCCACCAGGTTGAAGATGTCCTCTTCCAGATTGGCGCCGGTGCAGGTGATGAGGTGGATCTTGTCCTGGCGGATCATCTCGGCCAGGGAAAGGCCCAGCTCCGCCGTGCTCATGGCCCCGGCGATGGAGATCATCATCTTCCCGCCCTTTTCCAGGAACACGCGATAGCCTTCGGCGGCGTCAATGAGCGCCGCCGCGTTGAAGTGGCGATAGTGATGCTGAATGAAGCTGCCAACGGGGCCGAGGGTGGGCTTGGACATGGGAACCTCGCAAAAAGACGGGATCAATCCACGGTGATGGATTTGGAGACATTCTTGGGGGCGTCGGGATGGACGCCGTGATCGGCCACGCGCAGATGATCCAGGTATTCCATTTTCAACACGGACATGCGGAAGGCCAAGCGCTGAAGCACCACGGTGGCCGCGAACACGAACAGGTTGGGATCGCCGCTTCGGGGCACCTCCACATAGCTCGACCAGTACTGCTCCTGGCCCATGGGCTTGCCACCTGCGGCCAGGGCCAGCTCGGCGTTGGGCTCGGCGATGAGGAGGATATCCGCGCCCCGGATCTTGTGGGTGTGGATCTGGCTGATGGTGATGCGGGCGTCGCGCTCATCCGGCGGGCACACGAAGAGCAGCGGGTAGTTGGAGAAGCGCCGCTCCACCAGCTCCGGCCATGCCTTGAGGGATTCCAGGCCGCCTGCGAAGGGCGTTTCGCCCCGCTGGGCCTCGTAGGCTTCCAGCAGGCCCGCCAGATCGTGGATGGAAAACAGCGTGTTCTTGCCGAGGATCGTGTTGGGACCGTGCTTGAACTCGGCGGCGTCGTAGCCCTCGGCGTGGTTGAGCACCACTTCGCGGATCTTCAAAGCGCCTTCCCGCGCCAGCCCAATGAGGCCGGTGCCCAGGATGTGCAGGCTGGGTTCCAGGTAGAGGCGCTGGGCGGCCTTTTCCACGCTTTCCGAGGTGCGCCGCAGGGTTTCGACGATCAATTCCCTGGCGCGCCCCAACTGCTCCACAATGCGCCGTTCGTTGAGGGAGAACGAGGCCGCCAGCAGGTAAAGGATCGCCACCTGATTGAGGAAGCTCTTGGTGGCGGCCACGGCGATTTCAGGGCCGCAAAGGATGGGCAGGTAGAACTCCGAAAGCTCCTGGGGAATGCGGCTGTTCTCGTTGTTCACCAGGGAAATGCGGCGCAGCGCGGGGAAGCGCGAGCGCACGTCCTGGAAGATGTCCACCAGATCCTTGGTTTCGCCGGACTGGGTAATGCCGATAAGCAGATCCGAGGGGTTCAGCGCGTTCAGGTACATGGAGCGGAAGGTGCCCGGATTGCAGGGGAACACCGCCACGCCCGCCAGATGGTTGAAGAAGTAGGCGCCCGTAAGCGCCGCGTGGTACGAGGTGCCCGAGGCCACCAGGAAGACCCGCCCGGCGGAGGTCTGGGTTTCCCGAATGGCCTTCACCAGATCCTGCAGATGGGCCGTGACGCGGCGGCGCTTTTTCCAGATGATCACCAGATCGAGCAGGGCCAGGGTTTCCCGCGCCTCCGGCTCCAATCGCCGCAAATCCGCCAGCAGCGCCCGTTCATCGGACACCATGACCTGATGGGCTTCAATCGCTGCGCGGTGAGGCTTCACCCGCTCCACCAGTTCCAGATGGACGGGATTCTTGCGCAGAGCCTCGAAGGCTACCCGAAGACTCGCTTCGTCCGGGGCTTCATAGAGCTTCAGCAGCTTCTCCACCAGGGCCTTGCAGAGATCCACGCGGCTTTCGAAGGCCGCGAACAGCCCTTCCGTTTCCGGCGAACGGAAATAGTAGCGGATGATCTCTTCCAGGTTTTCGGGGCTGGAGGCGATTTCCTGATCCATGAAGTAGTGAAAGGGCTCGCGCAGGCCCGTATCCCGCACGTTCAGCTTGGAGCGGCGGGCCTTGGGGCGGGAGAACCCGCAGCTCTGCCCCAGACTGAAGATCACGTAATGACGCTCCGTGAACCAGATGCCTTCCCCTTCGGAAAGGGGGATGAGCATGCGGGTCTTGGAAAGCACCGACGTGAGATCGCTGGACACCACCACGAAGTCGCCAAAGGCGTCCGTGCCGAGGCCCGCGTACAGCGACGAGCCGGATTTCACCGCCACCACGCCCTCGGCCTGGGGATCGGCAAAGGCGGCGGCGTACGAGCCTTCCGCCTTGGAATCCGCCTTGCGGGCCGCATCCATGAGCAGGTAGGCCCGGTCCGGGAGTTCCAGATCCAGACCCGCCGCGCGGCAGGCGAGTCGCGCCGCTTCCAGCACGGGCGCTGGATTCTGGAGGTTTTCGGCATAGTAGTGCTCGGCCAGATGGGTGAGCATTTCGCCATCGTTGTCGGATACCACGTCGTGGCCCTGGGCCGCGAGGTAGGGCTTGAGGCTATCGGTGTTGGAGATGTTGCCGTTGTGGGCGCCCACGAAGGGCACCTTGCAGGCCATGCGATGAGGCTGGGCGTTGAGATCGGTGACGGCGCCATAGGTGGCCCAGCGCACCTGGCCGATGAAGCGCTGGCCCTGCTGGTGGTCGATGCCCAATTCGGGCACCACGCGGCTGGGAGCGCCCACCTTCTTCAGCAACCGGATGCCGTGATCCGCGCCGATGAAGGCACCGCCCGTGGAATCGTAGCCCCGGTACTCCAGGCGCTTGAGCAGTTCGCCCCCTTCGAGCCCCAGGGCGGGGTTATCGCTTCCGTAGCAGATCGAGACGATGCCGCACATTCAAGCTCCCACGCGCTGCATGAATTCCTGTTGGTTGACCACCCCACGGGTGTGGGTGCCTTCGCCGATGCGGCCCTGCTCATCCCACATTTCGCCGGAGAACCGGAGGCGGCGCCCTTCCACGGCCGTGAGGGTCACCGTGCAGCGCACCTTCTGGCCGATGGGCGTGGCCTTCAGATGCTTGACGGCAACCTCCATTCCCACCGTGCCTTGACCTGCGGGCAGATGGGGGTCCACGGCCTCCAGAGCGGTGCGCTCAAAGAGGGCCACCAGGGACGGGGTGCTGAAGACGTTCAGCGCCCCGGAGGCCACGGCGGCGGCGGATTCCTTGGGTTCGGTGAGTTTTTCAAACGTGTGTTGGGCACCGACCTGGAGCATGGAAAGCCCCTAGTCCAGGTTCAGCTTCTGGGCCTGACCGCCTTCGTCGGGGCCGGGCTGAGCCGCTTCCGCATCCACCACCAGGTCCAGATCCTCTTCTTCGTCCAGGGCCTGGGCGCTGGCGTCGATCATGGCGAGGCCCACCACGCGGTCGGTGTCGCTGGCCAGGTTCAGCAGCTTCACGCCCATGGCGGCGCGGCCCGTCTTGCGCACTTCGTCGATGGCGAAGCGGATGACCATGCCTTCCTGGGAGATGAGCAAGCAGCCTTCGCCGGGCTTCACCAGCACTGATCCCACCACGGGGCCGTTGCGAACCCCGGCGCGGATGTTGATGACGCCGGTGCCGCCGCGACCCTGCAGGCGGTAATCCTGGAGCAGGCTGCGCTTGCCGTAGCCCTTTTCCGTGACCGTGAGCAGCATGCCGTGCTCGGCCGTGCTTTCATCGGCTTCCACGCCTTCGGGCAAGTCGGGCAGCGGATCCACCACTTCCATGTCCACGATGCGATCCCCACGGCCCAGGCGCATGCCGCGCACGCCCGTGGCGGTGCGACCCATGGCTCGCACATCCTCTTCGGGGAAGCGGATGGCCTTGCCCAGAGCGCTGATGAGCAGGATCTGCTGCTGACCGTTGGACACCCGCACGCTCACGAGGCTGTTGCCCTCGCCGATGTTCAGCGCAATGAGGCCGTTGGCGCGGATATTGGCGTAGGCGCTCAGGGCCGTCTTCTTCACGGTGCCATCGCTGGTGGCGAACACCAGGTGATGATCCTCCGGGAACTCCCGAAGGGCCATGAGGGTCACGACTTTTTCGTCGTCCTTGAGGCTGATGAGGTTCTTGATGTGCTTGCCGCGGTTGGCCGCCCCGCTTTCGGGGATGTCGTACACCTTGATGGCATAGGCGTAGCCGCGATCCGTGAAGATAAGCAGGGTGTCGTGGGCCTTGGTGAGGAAGAGCCGCTCGACGAAATCTTCGTCTTTGGTCTTCATGCCCAGCTTGCCCTTGCCGCCGCGCTTCTGGCGACGATAGACGGAAAGCTCCGTGCGCTTGATGTAGCCCGCCTTGGACATGGTGATGGCCATGGGGTCGTCGGGCACCACGTCTTCCATGCGGATTTCGCCCGTGAAGCCCATGATTTCGGTGCGGCGGGGATTGCCGAACTGCTCGGAGATGCTCTTCAACTCCTCGCGAATGATGCCCATGAGCAGGCTGTCGTCCGCCAGGATGTGCTTGAGGTGGGCGATGGTGCGCTCGATCTCGGCCAGTTCCTCCAGGATCTTTTCGCGCTCCAGGCCGGTGAGCCGCTGGAGACGCATGTCCAGGATGGCCTGGGCCTGCTTGTCCGAAAGGGCCAGGGTGCGGTCCTTCTTGAGGGCGGCGGCAGTGGCGAAGGCCCCGGCCATGAGGCCCGCCTTGGCGTCTTCCGGGGTCTTGGCCGCGCGAATGAGCTTGATGACGGCATCGAGCCAATCCAGGGCGATCTTGAGGCCCAGCAGGATGTGATGGCGCTCTTCGGCCTTGCGAAGCTGGAAGAGCGTGCGGCGCGTCACCACTTCCCGGCGGAAGCCCAGGAATTCGCTCAGGATTTCCTTCAGCGTGCAGACCCTGGGTTGGCCATTGACGATGGTGAGCATCGTGATGGGGAAGCTGCTCTGGAGCTGGGTCTGCTGATAGAGCTGGTTCAGCACGATGTCGCTGGGCTCGTTCTTCTTGAGCTCCACCACCATGCGAACGCCTTCGCGGTCGCTTTCGTCCCGCAGATCCGCGATGCCGTCCAGCTTCTTCTCCGACACGAGATCGGCGATTTTTTCGAGCAGATTGGCCTTGTTCACCTGGTAGGGCAGCTCGGTGAAGACCAACTGCTCCACCTCGCCCTTGTTGCGAACCCGCACCGTTTCCACATGGGACTTGGCCCGCACCACGCAGCGGCCTCGGCCCGTGCGGTAGGCGTCCACCACGCCTTCGGTGCCCAGCATCATGCCGCCGCCAGGGAAATCCGGCCCCTGGATGTGGGTCATGAGCACGTCCAGGCCTGCGGCAGGGTTATCGATGAGGGCCATCAGGGCGCCGCAGCATTCCTTGAGGTTGTGGGGCGGAATGCTGGTGGCCATGCCCACGGCGATGCCCTGGCTGCCGTTCACCAGCAGGTTCGGGAAGCGCGTGGGGAGCACCAGCGGCTCTTCCATGCTGTCGTCGTAGTTGGGACCGAAATCCACCGTGTCCTGGTCGATGTCCTCCATCATCTCGGAGGCCATGCGGGAGAGCCGGGCCTCGGTGTAGCGCATGGCCGCCGGAGGATCGCCGTCGATGGAGCCGAAATTGCCCTGGCCATCCACCAACACATGCCGCATGGAGAAGGGTTGGGCCAGACGCACTAGGGTGTCGTAGATGGCCGCGTCGCCGTGGGGATGGTACTTACCCATCACGTCGCCCACGGTGCGGGCGGATTTCTTGTAGGCGCGATTCCAATCGTTGCCCGCTTCCTTCATGGCGAAGAGCACCCGGCGGTGCACGGGTTTGAGGCCGTCCCGCACATCCGGCAGGGCGCGCCCCACGATCACGCTCATGGAGTAGTCGAGATACGACTTGCGCATCTCCTTTTCGATTTCGATGGGTTCAATGCGCTGGGGCTTCGGGGTCGATTGTTCCACGTGGAACCTCAAAAGAAAATCTCACCACCAAGACACAAGGACGCCAAGAAAAGAAAAATTTCTACTTGGTGAGCTTGGCGTCTTGGCGGTTTAGCATTTTTATACGTCCAGGTTTTCCGCCAGAAGGGCGTTGTTTTCAATGAAGCGGCGGCGGGGCTCCACGGCATCACCCATGAGGATCGTGAAGATCTCGTCGGCCTCCACGGCGTCGTCCACCTGCACCCGCAGCAGGGTGCGGCGCTCCGGGTCCATGGTGGTTTCCCAGAGCTGTTCGGGGTTCATCTCGCCCAGGCCTTTGTAGCGCTGGATGCTGAGGCCCCGCTTGCCTTCCTCCAGCACCATGGCCAGCATGGCCTCGGCGTCAGAGAAGGTCATCTCCTTGGCCTGGCGGGAAGGGGCCGCGCCCTCTTCGTCGGGATCGGCCGCCGCAGCGCCCGTGCGCCGCAGCAGCAGATCGCCACCCAGGAAGGCCGCCAGATCCTGCTTGAGGGCCACGAGGCGGCGGAATTCACCCCAGTGGGCCACGGCATGATCGATCCACAGGGTGATGGGTCGAGAGAGGTGCATGCGCGTGAGGCGCAGACGATGGCTGGCGGGTTCCACAACGCGAGATTCGCCTGTGGCTTCATCGGTTTCCACCACCGCTTCGGTGGATTCCACTTGGCATTGGCCCAGCCCCTTGGCTTGAAGCACATCGGCCAAGGCTTGCACCGACTCGGCAGTGGCGAAACGAGCGTCTTCCAGAAGACCATGGGCCAGTAGCCCTTCCACCAAGGGTCGAGCGTAGCCGCGACGCTCCAGCTTGGCGTAAAGGGATTTCACCTCGCCCCACTTCTTCATTTCCCGCACCAGTTGCGCGCCTTTGCGATCGCTGCCATCGGGCAACGTGAGGGTCCAGCCATCGAGCGCCTTGTTGAAGAGGTACTCTTCCAGGCTGCGCTCGTCCTTGAGGTAGCGCTCCTGCTTGCCTTTCTTGACCTTGTAGAGCGGCGGCTGGGCGATGTAGAGGTGGCCCCGCAGCACCAGTTCGGGCATCTGGCGGTAGAAGAAGGTGAGCAACAGGGTGCGGATATGGCTGCCATCCACATCGGCGTCGGTCATGAGGATGATCTTGTGGTAGCGCAGGTT
>JAJTBC010000246.1 GCA_021287085.1 Bacillota bacterium
ATCAGTGTAGCGCGCCCAGCTGGGACTTCGATCACAACTCCGACATGCGGAATCGTGTCGATCTATTCAAGGAGACTGCCTTACCCCACCAATCAAATGGGCGGATCGTCCGAGTTTTGCAGGCGGTGCGGCCGAGGCGCACCCTGAGTTCCCGCCGAAAGGCTGGCGAAGCCTGTCTTTTGGGTCGTGGGGCAAGGCCCTACAATCGGAACATCCATGGTCATCACCCTTCCCAATCTCCTGACGCTGCTCCGAATCCTGGCGGTGCCCTTTTTCGCCATCGCGCTCTGGTACGGCCATGCTCTGGAAGCCCTGCTCATCTTCGTGGGCGCGGGGCTGACGGATCTCCTGGATGGCTTCATCGCGCGGCGGTTCAACCAGGGTTCGGAGCTGGGCGCCATCCTCGACCCCGCCGCCGACAAGCTGCTTATGACGACGGCCTTTGTGCTGATGGCGCTGCCCAACATGAATCTTGCGGTGAAGATCCCCATGTGGGTATCGATCCTGGCCGTTTCGAGGGATGTGATCGTGGGCCTGGTGGCGTTGCTGGCCTACGATCATCTTGGACGTGAACGGCTTGCTCCGAGCCTTCTTGGCAAGGTGACGACGGCCGTCGAATTGATGGCCATCAGCCTCGGCCTGCTGGTGAACGCGCTGGGCGTGAAGCCCTGGATGCATTGGCTCCTTCCCAACGTCTTCTATCTGGTGGCCCTGCTGGTGCTGCTTTCCGGCCTTCACTACTTCTTTCGCGCCACCCATCCTCGCAAGTCCGCGGCATGAAACGACCCGCCCTTTTTCTGGATCGGGATGGCACCTTGAACGAGGAAGTGCACTACCTCCATCGCCCGGAGGATGCCCGTCTCACGGCCGGCGCGGCCCAGGCGTTGGCCGAAGCCAATCGGCGGGGCATCCCGGTGATCGTCGTGTCCAACCAGGCCGGCATTGGCAAGGGGATCTTTGGCTGGGAGCAGTATGGCGCCGTGATGGAGCGCATCGATGAACTGCTGGCGCAGGAAGGGGCTCACATCGACGCAGCCTATGCCTGTCCGTTCCACGAAGCCGGGCAGGGTGAGTATCGTTACGCCGATCACCCGGATCGCAAGCCCAATCCCGGCATGTTGTTGCGGGCCGCAGAAGAACACGATCTGGATCTTTCCCGCTCGTGGATGATCGGCGACAAAGACCTCGATCTGGAAACGGGAAGGCGCGCCGGTTGCCGCGTGGCCTTGGTTCGCACCGGGTACGGCGCTGAAGTGGACGGGAGCCAGGCGGATCTGGTGGTTCCCACCTTGGCGGCCGCCCTTTCGGAGATCCTATCAACATGGCCCTGCTGACGAAGACGGACTTGGTGCCGGGCCGCATTCTTACGCGCTACAAGCGTTTTCTGGCCGATGTGGAACTGGAGGATGGCTCGGTGGTGACGGCCCATTGCACCAACACGGGCACCATGAAGACGTGCTGGAAACCCGGCGATTCCGTACTGCTGGAGCCTGCGAGCAACCCGGAGCGCAAGCTGAAGTACACCTGGATCGCCTGCCGTCATCAGGGCGCTTGGATCGGCGTGGAAACGGGCATTCCGAACAAGGTCGTGGCTGAAGCCGCTCGCCGCGATGTCCTGCCGGGGTTCTCCGGGCTTCGCCAGGTTCGCACCGAGGTGAAGTAC
>JAJTBC010000247.1 GCA_021287085.1 Bacillota bacterium
CAAGCCCTGGTATTCGCGGGGCTTCTGCAGCATCTACGGGGAATGGGAATCTACCCCTGAAGCCAAAACCGTCGCCCGCAGCTTTTCGGAATCCCTGCGCTTTCCTGAACCGCCGGGGCCCGTGCGCATTCGGCTCCAGAAACGGGATGCCCACAACCGCTTCCAGGAAGTCTGGCAATTCCGCCTTGATCCTCGCGACCAGGCCATCGACCGTGCCCTGCCGCCTTCCGCCGGAGAACGCATCGCCCTTCAGCAAAGCGGCGATCCTTCCACCAAGGTGGATTTCCTGATTCTCGGCGACGGCTATACCGCCGCCGAGCGAGGCAAGTTCGAGAAAGACGCCCGGCGGCTCATGGAGCAACTCTTCGCCACCTCGCCCTTCAAGGAACATCGCCGCGACTTCAACGTGTGGGCCCTGTGTCCTCCCTCCCAGGAATCAGGCATCTCGCGCCCTTCCACGGGCATTCACCGCCGCTCGGCTCTGGGTTGTTCCTATGACGCTTTCGGCAGCGAACGCTATGTGCTGACCTTCGAGAACCGCACCTTGCGCGATGTCGCGTCCCAGGCGCCCTATGAGTTCATGGAAATCCTGGTGAACGGTCAGACCTACGGCGGCGGCGGCATTTTCGGCCTCTACGGCACCGTGGCTTCCGACAACGCCTTCAGCCCCTACATCTTCGTCCATGAATTCGGCCATCACTTCGCAGGGTTGGCCGACGAGTACTACACCTCGGATGTGGCCTACGAGACGGGCAGCGAACATCGCCTGGAACCCTGGGAACCCAATGCCACCGCCGATCCGCAGAACCCCAAATGGAAAGCGCTGCTGACGCCCGGCATTCCTCTGCCCACGCCCTGGGCCAAGGCGGCCTTCGAAAAGGAATCGTACGCCTTCCAGAAAGAACGGGCCAAGCTGCGGGCCGAGCAGCGACCTGAGCGGGAAATGGAAGCACTCATGGAACGCCAGAAGCAGAAGGACGCCGCTCTCCTCGGCCAGGACCGATGGTCCGGGAAGGTCGGCGCTTTCGAAGGCGCCAACTACGAAGCCACCGGCTACTACCGCGCCCAGGAAGACTGCATCATGTTCACCCGCAACACCATTCCCTTCTGCGCCGCCTGCCAGGCGGCCATTGCGCGGGTGATTGCGTTGTACGACGGCTCGAAATAGAAAAGCCCATGATCACGCTCCGCAACCTTGTCGTCTCCATCCTTGGAGGTGCCTTGCTGGCCACTCCGCCCCAAGGTTTTGAGACACAGGCCGAACGGCGCTTACGCCTACAATCGGAGGCTCTCGGGCTTACGCTGCCTCTTCCGCAACCACTGATCAAGATTTTCAAGGGGGCTCATCGTCTGGAGTTGTGGAGTGGCCCGCACCGTATTGCCAGCCACCCTGTGGGACTAGGACATCGAGGCCTCACAAACAAAGTTCGCGAAGGCGACCACCTCACTCCTGAAGGAAGGTTCTACATCGCCTCCCGCAACCGCCAAAGCGCATTTCATCTCTTTCTGGGTCTCAGTTATCCCAATCTCGATGCCGCAGACCGGGGCCTACGGTCGGGATTGATCTCCAAGGCCCAGCACCACGCCATTCTCAGAGCTGAGCAGGCCCATGGCCTTCCGCCTCAGTTCACGCCGCTGGGAGGGCTGGTGGGCATCCATGGGGGCGGTAGCCGATCAGACTGGACGTGGGGTTGCATCGCCCTGGAAAACGACCTCATCGAGGAACTCTGGATCGCCTGCCCTCTCGGTACTCCGGTGGTGATTGAACCCTGAGACTGATGGGCCTTCCCTCTGCCCTAAGCGGGCGGCCAGTGAGGTATGAAGCGGCGCGATTCCTCAGAGTTTGAAACGATCCGTCAAAGCTGCCAAAGCTCGCGTTTCTCCATTGAGCGTGGTCGCCAGCGTCGTGGAGGAATGAACCGCCCCTTCGCTACGCTGCACCGCCTTGGAGATGTGAAGAACATGGTGCGTCACGCCGTGCAGGGCCGTGACCTGTTGGCCAAGCGCTTCATTGATTTCCTGGATGCGGCTCTGCACTTCCTGACTACGCTGCCAGATATCGTTGAGGGATTCCTTAGACTGAGAAGCGATTCCCGCTCCTTCCGCCACCCGATCCACGCCTTCGTTGATGCGGTTCACGGCATGGTTTGTTTCCGACTGAATCGTGGAGATCATGACGGTGATCTCGTCGGTGGCCGCACGCGTGCGATCCGCGAGCTTCCGTACCTCGTCAGCCACCACCGCAAACCCTCGTCCCATTTCACCTGCATGCGCCGCTTCAATAGCGGCGTTCAGCGCCAACAGTCCGGTCTGATCCGAGATCTCTTTGATGGTTTGGATGATGAGTCCAATTTGTTCGGAACTGTTCCCCAGCTTGCGAATGGCCTCCGCACTTTCGGACACGATCCCCGCCACGGAATCCATGCTGTCGATGAGGCGCGTCACATCTCCCGCTCCCGAATCCGCGGCCTGATGAGCCAATGCTGAGGCTTCGGTCACTTGGGCGAAGCGCGTGTTCAGGTATTCCGAGGCGTGAGAAATGTCGCCGCTGGAGTTCTCAATGTGGCGGACCTGCTCGGCAATGTTCTGGGTGCCCTGGGAAAGAGTCCCGGAGCTGGCGTCGAGGTCGACCGCCATGGCCGTCATGGTGTTCACGGAACCACGGATGCTGGAAACGAGGGTATGGAGTCCCTCCCGGAAAGTGTTGTAGTCCTTTGCCAATT
>JAJTBC010000262.1 GCA_021287085.1 Bacillota bacterium
CTAGAACCTACCACACCGGCAGGCGGCAGCCCTAGCGTGAGTTAGCATGAAAGTGAGCGTTCCATCCATGTCCCCGCCCTCCCTCACCGAACTCCTCCCACCCAAGAAGGCCTTTGGCCAGAACTTTCTGGTACAGGAAAGCGCCATCGCCCTGATTCTGCGGGAAGCCCTCGCCAGTCCTGCCCCACGCATCCTGGAGATCGGCCCTGGCCCAGGCACTCTGACTGAAGGCCTGTTGGCCGACGGAAGGCCCCTTTGGGCCATGGATCTGGACCCCGAAGCCATCGCCTGTCTTCAGGGGCGCTTCGCCCATCATGCCCATTTCCACACGCTCCTGGGCGATGCGGTGAAGGCTCCCCTGCCCTCCGGCGAGCCTTGGTCGGTGGTGGGCAACCTGCCCTACAACGCCGCCACCGCCATCCTCACGCGGCTCCTGATGGAACCCATTCCCTGGGAACGCATGGTGCTGATGTTCCAGCTCGAAGTGGGCCAGAAACTCCTGGGCACGCCGGGTTCCAAGGAATACGGGCCGCTTTCGGTGCTGGCCCAGGCCTGTTGCCGAGTCACGCGGCTGCTGAAGCTGGGACCGGGAGCCTTTCGCCCATCCCCCAAGGTGGATTCGGTGGTGTTGCGCTTCGAGCCACGGCCCGAGGCCCCGGATTACGCCATCCGAAAAGCCTTGCTGGCGCTGCTCCATCGAAGCTTCGCCCATCGCCGCAAGACCCTGGCCAACAACTGGCAGGGCTTCCTTGAACCTGGTGAGATCCAGGCCAGACTCCAGGCCAAGGGCCTTGCGCCTTCCGTGCGGGCCGAGGCTGTGCCCGTGTCCACTTGGGTTTCCTGGGCTGGCGAAGAACGCTAGGTTCAGTTCTCTTCGTTCTCCACGCTTTCAGGGTGGCGAATATCGGTGCCCTGGGTGAGGAAGACCACCATCTCCGCGAGGTTGGTGGCGTGGTCGCCGATGCGCTCCAGGTACTTGGCGATGGCCTGCACGCTGACGCCGCGAGGCACGGCGGTACGGTCTTCGATCATGACCAGGAGCATTTCATGGAAGACCTGGGCATAGAGCGCATCCACGCTGCGATCCCGTTCGATGACCCAGTTTGCCTTGGCGGCGTCGCCCGCCACGAAGGCATCCAGCGCGTCGCGCACCATGTTCTGCACGATCTCGGCCATGGCCAGGAGATCGGGCCAGCTCCGCCGCGGCGGATCGGAGGAAAGCTCCAGCACCCGCTCGCCGATGTTCACGGCCAGATCGCCGATGCGCTCCAGATCCGTCACCAGTTTCAGGGCCGTGGTGAGAAAGCGCAGATCCGAAGCCACCGGCTGGCGGCGGGCCAGGATGCTGAGGCAGAAGCTGTCGATCTCCACTTCCAGGCGATTGACATCGTGATCCATCTCGATGGTGCGATGGGCCAAGGCCGTGTCCTGCTCGTGGAAGGCACGCACGCCGGTGGAGAGCATGGTTTCCACCTTGGCGCCCATGAGCAGGATCTTCTCCCTCAGCTTGCTCAGTTCATCATCGAAAGCTTTGTCGGTGTGTTTCTGGGTCATGGCATGGTCCTCAACCGAAACGGCCTGTGATGTAGTCTTCGGTGCGTTGGTTCCTGGGGCGAGTGAAAAGGGCGTCCGTATCGTTGTATTCCACCAGATCGCCCAGGTAAAGGAAGGCGGTGTAATGCGACACCCGCGCCGCCTGCTGCATGCTGTGGGTGACGATGACGATGGTGTAATCGCAGCCCAGTTCGTGGATCAGCTCTTCCACTTTGGCGGTGGCGATGGGATCCAGGGCCGAACAGGGTTCATCCATGAGCAGCACTTCAGGCTCCAGCGCCAAGGCTCGGGCGATGCAGAGGCGCTGCTGCTGACCGCCCGAAAGGCTGGCCCCGCTGCGATGGAGGCTGTCCTTCACTTCGTCCCAAAGGGCCGCCTGCCGCAGGGATCGCTCCAGCAGATCCTCCGGGTGGTCGGGCTTCAGGCCCGCCAGCTTCCAGCCCGCCAGCACATTGTCCCGGATGTTCAGCGTCGGGAAAGGATTGGGGCGCTGGAACACCATGCCCAC
>JAJTBC010000264.1 GCA_021287085.1 Bacillota bacterium
CGAGACGCTGACCATCCACAGCAGCCTCATTCGCCCGGCGGCCTACCGCTGGGTGGATCGCTACGTGAAGCGCAGTCGCGGTGAAGAAGTGTGGGAACCCAGCGATCCCGTGTTCGCGGATCTGCTCTCGGAAAGCCACGGGGTGCTGGTGTATCAGGAAGACGTGCTGAAGGTGTGCGTGGAGTTGGCGGGCTGGAGCCACTACGAGGCCGATCAGCTTCGCAAGCTGCTGGGCAAGCCCGATTGCGAGGAACAGTTGCCTTTCTTCGAAGCGCGGTTCCGACGAGGCTGCGCCCAGCGCGGGGTACAAAACGCGACTACGGAGGAAGCCTGGGACATGATCCGCACCTTCCAGGGCTATTCCTTCTGCAAGCCGCACTCCGCCAGTTACGCCCAGGTGAGCTTCGAAAGCGCGTGGCTCAAGGCCCATCATCCGGCGATCTTCTTCGCTTCCGTCATCAGCAATCAGGGCGGCTACTATCCCGCCATCGCTTATCTGGGCGATGCTCGCCGCCATCGGCTGGTGGTGCGCGGCCCCGATGCCAATGCCTCCCAGTGGGCCTTTTCGGCGGAAGGCGCGCAAGCGTTGCGTGTGGGGCTGCAGCAAATCCACGGCGCCGTGGAGCGGGAAGTGCGCGCGTTATTGGAAGAACGCGAACGCAGTGGTTCTTTCGCGGATCTTGATGACTTGCTGCGCCGCGTGAAGCTTTCGTTGCCCACTGCCGAAGCCCTTTGCGCGGCCGGGGCCTTCGATCGCTGGGCGCCCGACGGCGACCGCACGCGCTTGCTATGGGCGCGATTGGGCGGCGTACCGCCCGGCGTGCGACCCCGGCCCACGGACATCTTCGACCGCGCCGATCTGGAACTGGCAACCATGGGTCTCACGCTGGACGTGCATCCGGCGGCCCTGGCGCGGTTGCGGCGGGGCGGCGGACCGGATCGCGCCAGGGATGCCAATGAGGGCAAGGCCGGGCGGCAATTGCGTTTCTGGGCGCTGGTGGTGGCCGACAAGGAGGTGCGCACCGACACGGGTCAGCGCATGCAGTTCCTCACCTTGGAAGACGACACGGGCTTGGCCGAAGCCGTGGCTTTTCCTCCGGCGCTTCGGCGGCGCCAGCGTCCCTACCGCGTAGGCGAAATCGCCCTCGTCTCGGGCCGCACCACGCTCCAGGATGCGTTGCCAGTGTTCGAGGTGGGAGGCTAGTCAGTTCTTTCCCACGATGCCTGTCACGGGGCTGCTGGCGCTGGCGTAGAGGCGCTTGGGCATGCGCCCGCTCTCGAAGGCCAGGCGACCGGCTCGCACGGCGAGATCCATGGCCTCGGCCATCTTGGCGGGTTCGCCCGCTTCGGCCACGGCGGTGTTGAGCAGGATGGCGTCGGCGCCCAATTCCATGGCGGAAACGGCGTCGGAGGGCGTTCCTACGCCCGCATCCACGATCATGGGCAACTGGTAGCTTTCGCAGATTTCCTTGATGAGCAGCAGTACGTAAGGGTTCTGCACGCCCAGGCCGGAGCCGATGGCGCTGCCCAGAGGCATGATGGCGTGCACGCCCACATCGCAGAGCTTGCGCGCCAGGATGGGATCGGCGTTGAGGTAGGGCAGCACGATGAAGCCCTCCTTCACCAGTTCCTCGCAGGCTTTCAGGGTTTCTTCGCCATCGGGATAGAGGTTCTTGGTATCGCCCAGCACTTCCACCTTGATCCAAGGATTGTCGAGGGCCTCTCGCGCCAAGCGCGCCACCCGCAGCGTATCCTCGCGGGTGAAGCACCCGGCGGTGTTGGGCAGCAGGTGGATGTGCTTGGGAATCCAGTTGAGGATGTTGTCCTCGCCCTTGGCGCCCAGGTCGAAGCGACGCACCGCCAGCGTGACCATGTCGGAGCGGGCCGCTTCATAGCAGGCCTTCATGGTGGCGAAGGACTTGTACTTGCCCGTGCCCAGGATCAGGCGGTTGTTGAAGGTTTTACCGGCGATGGAAAGCATGGCGTCCTCTCAAAGAAGCGACGCCTCCAGTGTAGTCGCGCTCGTGGTACCTTGGGGGAAAGCCAAGAGGAACGCCATGTCCGCAGTCACCACCACCATCAGCCCGGCCTTCGAGCGCATGCAGCGTATCCTGTTCGAACCTTTCAAGCTGGGCAACTGGTTTGCCCTGGGCTTTTCGGCTTTTCTCGCCAGTCTGGCAGGTGGCTTCAATTTCAACCTGCCGACGAATTTCAATTCCAACAACGATCTCCCAAGCGAAGCCGGGAACTGGATGCACGAACACATGGCCGCAGTTATCCTCATCGGTGCGGTTCTGGTGGTGATCGTGCTCGCCGTGGGCATTCTTTGTGTCTGGCTGGGCAGTCGAGGTCGCTTCATGTTCCTGGATAACCTCGTTCACGACCGTTATGCCGTGAAAGAGCCGTGGCACCGCTTTCGGGAACCCGCCAATCGCCTCTTCGGCTTCACCCTCGCCACCGGATTCGTGGCGGCTCTCTTCATCGGTGTGGTGGCGGCCTTGGGCGTGGGAGCCGCTTTCCTCATCAAGCCCCATTTCGACACCATGAGCATGTGGTCGGCCGTGCTTCTTATCACCGCGCTGGTCATGCTGGGCGCCGGGCTGCTGCTCTCCGTCATCGCCGTGCTGGCCGTGCTTCATGATCTGGTGCCGCCCATCATGTATTTCAAGGGGTTCGGTCCCGTGGATGCGAGCCGCTACTTGTGGACGGATCTCCTGCGAGGACGGGGCTGGCTCTTCACCAAGTTCTACCTGATGAAAGGCGTGCTGGGGCTGGCCGGGGTTACGGTGGTCATGATGGCCGGTTGCCTCACCTGCTGCTTCGGCTTCCTGCCCTACCTCAGTTCCGTGCTTTCGCTGCCTGTCAGTGTTTTTCTTATGCACTACACGCTGGAATTTCTGGGACAGGTGGATGGAACCTTGCGGGTCTAGGTTCTGAAAATGGCGATCATGAGAAGCCTCGTCGTCGCCCTCCTTGGCCTTCTTTCCTGGGCTTGGCCTCTCTCTGCCAAGCCTCCGCTTTCCAACACGCAGCTCAAGCAGCAGGTGTTCGAAACGGAAAAGGCCTTCGCCGCCACCATGGCCGCTCGGGACTTTAAAGGGTTCACTGCGTTCATTGCTGCCGAGGCGGTTTTCTTGTCCGATCAAGGCCCCTTGCGTGGTCGAGAGGCTGTTTGTCGTCACTGGCAAAGGTTTTTCGAAAAGCCCACGGCGCCCTTCTCCTGGGCACCGGAAACCGTGGAGGTATTGGCTTCGGGCACCCTCGCCCTCAGCACCGGCCCGGTCTACGATGCAACCGGCAAGTGCGTGGCGACCTTTTCTTCCATCTGGCGTTTAGAGTCGGATCATCAATGGCGGATCGTGTTCGACAAGGGGGATCCGTTCTGCGCGAAGCCCTGATCTTCGGGGCTTCCTAGTGCGCTGCAGACGCCGTGCGATTCGTTTCCATCACTCGACGCAGCACTTCAAGGGTTTCCTCGTCTGAAGGCCGTTCACTGGGCGCTTTGCGGCAAAGCCGTTCCACCAGTGCAGCCAAAGGCGCAGGAACAGCGGGATTTACGGCCATGAGATCGGGCAAGGGTCGGCTGCGATGCTGATCCAGGATTTCGAAGGGCGTTTCCCCCGTGAAGGGCGGCGCGCCCGTGAGCATTTCGTAGAGCAGGATGCCGAAAGAATAAGCGTCCGCTGCGGCGCCCACCTGGGTCTTCATCTGCGCTTCCGGCGCCGCATAGAGAGGCGTGCCGAGAAAGGCGTACGTGGTGGTGAGGGTTTCGGAATCCACGATGCGGGCGATGCCGAAATCCATGATCTTCACATGAGCGCCCGACAGGATGATGTTGCCGGGCTTGAGATCGCGGTGCACCACGCCCTGCGTGTGGGCGTAGGCCATGGCCGAGGCCACGGCTTCGGCGATGCGCAGCGTTTCCGCCAAGGGCAGCGGGCCTTCCTTCAAACGCTGATCCAGACGACGACCTTCCACGTATTCCATGGCCAACCAGGCGTCGCCTGAATCGGGTCCAGGGTCCACGATGCGCACGAGGCTGGGATGGTTCAGGCGGCTGCCCAGGCGGGCCTCCTGATGGAACCGCGCCAGGAATTCCGGGTCATCCTGCCGATAGGGATGAAGGGCTTTCAGCGCCACGGCCTCGCCGGTGGTTTCGTGCCGCGCCAAGTACGTGCTGGCGAAGCCTCCCCGCCCCAGCAGCCGTTCCACACGGTATGGCCCCATCTGTGAAGACTGGGAGGGGTCGGCGATAGGGATCTGTTTGCGTCGTCGCACCAGGAACCCAAGCCCAGCCAACACTGTGAATCCTGCCGGAATGGCCCACCAAAGAGGGGAACGGCTAGGCCGTTTTTCCGGCAAAGGCATGGCGGGTTGTTCCGTTGGAATCACTGCAGAGGCTCTCGCGTCGCGCGTTTGCGAAGGATTGGGTTTGGCGTCAGAGGGGATCACCGGAACAGGCTTCTTCTCGACCTGCTCTTTCGAAGGCGGAAGCGATGCCATGGGCTCCACGGGAAGGCTCGGCGAATGCACTTCAGGCGGAGGAATCGGAGGCGGCGCTGTGGGCGTGGAATGGGGCTGTGCAACAGGCCGATTCACGGGTTCGGGGAGCGGCTTGATGGGTTTGGAGGCAGGCGGAGCCTGGGCAGCCTTCAAATCCGCAATGCGCTTGGCCAATTCCTGACGCCCCTGGGTCGGCTCCTTGAAGTGCTCCGCTTGGGCCAGCCAGCTTTCGGCCCGTTCTATTTCTCCCAACTCCAGATGACAGCGGGCCATGCGCGTGTAGGGGAAATAGTCCCTCAACAGATTGTTGCCGTAGATGAGGACCTGGGCCGCCGGAGCCGGGTGCAGCGCCACGGCGCGCTGATACGCGCCCAGCGCGGCTCGCCACTGGCCTTGACGCTCCGCTTCGCGACCATCCTCCCAGGCGCTGTAGAAGGTGGGCTGACTCTGCGCCGTCAACGCAGGCGCGAGCATAAGCCAGGGCACGGTCTTCCCGAAAAACACTCAATCTCCCACGAACAGGTAGCGCAGCATCCGCTCCACAGGCTGACGCTCGAACTGCACGATGAAGCTGACATCCAGGCGATGCTCCTTCACGCGCTCGGTACCGATGGAGGTGGGGCCGGTACGGGAGAGCAGCTGATCCACGTCCAGGAACTGAGAGGTGCGGCGGGAACTCCAAGCATAGCGGTAGCCGAGATCCACGGTGTAAGGCCCGCGCTTGAAACCCGTGCCCAGGCTTAGGGAATTCATGATGCGTTGATGACCCGTGAGGCGATCCACCACGGGCTGAGGCTCGCGGGCGCCACCGAATCGCAAGGGAATCACTGAGCCGGAATCCATTAGAAAGAGCCGCTCCACACCTGTGCGGACATTGACGGCATTGGGTGTAGAGGTGCCCTTGTCCAGATCGAAGAAATTCAATCCGTTCAGTGCGGGTCGGTTGGAAAGGTAGCGTGCATCAGACCATGCCGTGTGGGTTACATCGCAGGTGAGAAGCCAGCGATCCCCGGGGCGATAGGCCCAGCCGAGGCCTAAGGTCGCAGGCCAGTGCAGACCCGTATTCACGGTTCCGTTCGGGCGAGGATTGGCTGGGGCAGGGAACGTATCTAGATGCGTACTGTAGGTGTAATCCGCATGGAAGCCGGTGCGATAGATCAGGCCCAGGCTCCAGGTCGGCCAACGCCAGATCAGCCCCAGGTTGAAGTTGCTGCCTTCAAGATGGTTGTCCTGATAGAAATTCACGTATGAAGTGGATCCGCTCTGGAGCTTGGAACTGCGAGAATCCAAGCTCCACGATCCGCGCCACACGTTCAAAGTGATTCCCAGCAGTATTCTCTGTGAGGCTTCGTAGGCCATGGCCAGGGAGTACAGATCGATCTGTCCCCGTTGCGTGATGCTTTGAGTGAGGCGATTGGCGGGGAACTCCGGCGTCTCGGCCTCCATCAGATCGCGGGTGTCGCTTTCCCCCAGCGCGATGAGCCGCTGAGCCGAAAGCTGGAGTACCAGGTTTTTTCCATTCACGCGCAGAGGTACCGTGCCTGAGATGAAGAGAGGATCGAAACGGCTGGTGGAGAGCAGGGAATCCGAAACCAGTCGCTGCGTGCCGCCCGTGGAGGTCACGGCCACATCCTCATAGGCCATGGAATGTTGGCTTGCCCGTCCCACGAAGCTCACTTCGGGCTTGAGCAACTGCGCCAATCCCGCCGGATTGAAGGATACGGCAGTGGCATCATCGGCCACGGCGATGAAGGCTCCTCCCAGACCTGTCGCTCTCGCTCCGGCGCCTTGCACCATGAAACCGGTGCGGGATTGCTCCGAGATGATGATGCCCACGGGGGTTTGGCCCACCAGGGAAGGGAAGCCCAAACTCGCCGCCAGCAGGAGAAACAGCCGAGTTCGGATCATGACACACGCTCGTCTGGAGTGGCCATGGCCGCACGAATCTGCATAGCCAGTTCGTCCATGAGGGCATAGCGTTTGGCGTACTGGGACCGCTTGTTGGGCTTGATCTCGTCGCGGGTGCGGCGCTTGGCTTTGCGCGGCAGATGGAACCAGCCTTCCTCGACCGGGGTTCCTCCCATTTCGCTCCAGAGCCCGTCGTAATCGAAACTCAGATCGTGGGCCCAATCCAGGTGGATCAAATGTTTGTGACGATGCACCTGAATGGCGTTGCCCGCGCCCAGGATTTCTCGAATACCTAACGACCTCCCCAATTCCTGGGCCGCGAAGATCACCAATGCCTTGGGACGCAGGCCGTGCATGGCCTTTTGAAGGCCTTTCATGAGGCCGCTTTCGGTTTCGGGAATGCCTTGCACGCAGCCGACAAGCATCGTGAGGCCGATCTCCCGCCATTCCAGAGCGAAAGAAGCGGACGCGATGCGCCCGCCCAGGGCTGGGCACCACAGCGAAACTGCGAATTCACCTTCCTTGCGAAAGCGATTATCGAAGCCCAAACGCAATTCTGCTTCGCCGTTTTCCCCCAGCGACCACTGGGCCAGTCGCACGCCCTCCGCATCGGCCTTCAGCAGTGCTTTCCGCACAGGACCGCCTTTCCAGTGGGCGTACTGGTAGGTTTCCTCCATCACCTTGGCCCGTTTTTTCAGGCCCCATCGAGAGGAAAGATAGACTCGCAGGGGCTTGAGGGGCAGCAGCGGGTTGGCCTCGGCGAAGGGTTCCAGGGCCTGGGATTCCATGGCCGCGAACCAGCGCAGCGCGGCTTTGGGGTGGGCCGCCGCGATCAAGGTCCAACGGAGATTCTGCTTCATCCGCCTCAACAGGCCGTCGGCGCGGTACGCCTTGGAACTAAGCGACCACGCAGAACGGGTTGCGACCCAGGTCGGAGAAGGTTTGGAAGCCATAAATGCTGATTTTGAAAACTTCATCATGCCATGGGCAGGGGATGGTTTTGGCAAGGATCCGCACCCGCGGGCATTCCGGCAGCCCGCTGGGGGCGTGATGAACCGAGGTTTCACGCCATCGAAGAGGGATGGAAATGGCGCCGCGGGCGCCGTGGCATCAGGCGTAGAACCCGCGATAGTGCATGGCCAGGGACACGCGGTTGAGGGCGAGGATGTAGGCGCCGATGCGGGGATTGGTCTTGTACTTGTCGGTGGTGGCGAAGACCGACTGGAAGGCGTAGGTCATGTAGTCCACGAGCTTTTCGTTCACTTCGCGTTCGCGCCAGTAGTAGCCGATGCGGTTCTGCACCCATTCGAAATAGCTGACCGTCACGCCGCCAGCATTGGCGAGGATATCGGGCACCACCAGCACGCCGTTGCTGAGCAGGATGGGATCGGCTTCGGGGCTGGTGGGGCCGTTGGCGCCTTCCACCACGATCTTGGCCCGCACCTGGGCGGCATTTTCTTCGGTGATCTGGTTATCGGTGGCGGCGGGCACGAGGATATCCACGGCCATGGTGAGCAGTTCCTTGGGGTCCATGGGCTCGGCGCCCTTGAACCCCACCACGCTCTTGGTTTCGGCGTGGTGCTTGAGCAGGGCGTGAACATCGATGCCGCGATCATTGCGAATGGCGCCGCGGTGATCGGACACGGCGATCATGCGGGCACCGGCCTCGTGCAGCAGGCGGGCGCTCTGGCTGCCCACGTTGCCGAAACCCTGCACCGCCAGCGTGGCGCCAGCCAGAGGCTTGCCCAGGCGCTGCATGGCTTCGCGGGCGCTGATGAGAATGCCGCGCCCGGTGGCTTCGGCGCGGCCCAAGCTGCCGCCCAATCCCACAGGTTTGCCCGTGACCACGGCGTTGGCCGTGAGGCGGGCGTGCATGGAATAGGTATCCAGCACCCAGGCCATGGTCTGGGCGTTGGTGCCCATGTCGATGCCCGGCACATCGCGGTCGGGGCCGATCACGTCCATGACTTCGGCGGTGTAGCGGCGGGTGAGGCGCTCCAGCTCCCCCTGGCTCAGGACGCTGGGATCGCACACGATGCCGCCCTTGCCGCCGCCGAAAGGCACATCCACCACGGCGGTCTTCCAGGTGTTCCAGGCCGCTCCCGCCTTGATCTCGTCGAGGGTCACGCCGGGATCGAAGCGGATGCCACCCTTGGCGGGGCCGCGCGCCACGTTGTGCTGGATGCGGTAGCCCGTGAACACTTCCCAGCGACCGTCGTCCATGTGTACGGGCAGGCTCACGATCACCGAGCGCATGGGCTGGATGAACACTTTGAAAAGGGCGTCTTCCAGGCCGTACAGTTCGGCGGCGACCCGGAGGCGGGATTGCATGGCGTCGAAGGCACTGTGGGTGGTGGGCATGATGGTCCTCGCTCAGTTCGCGGGAGAAACAGGAATTTCAGGGGGCAGCTTCAGATCGCGTCCAGCGTTCCAGAGGCCCTCCAGGTTGTAGTGTCGGCGCGTGTCTTCGTCCATCACATGCACGATGAGATCGCCGTAATCCAGCAGAATCCACTGGCCGCCCTGATCCCCTTCGTACGAAAGCGGTCGCTCGCCCTTGAGACGCAGGGCTTCCTCGATGGCTTCGCCGATGGCGCGGTTCTGGCGATCGCTGCCGCCACTCATGAAGGCGAAGGTATCGGCGAAGGAGGCGAGCCCCTGCACATCCAGAAGACGGATGCCGAAGGCCTTCTTGGAACGGGCGGCCTCCACCACGGTTAGGAGCCTGGGATCTAAGGTCATTCTCACTCCATCCACTTCTTCAACGGTACAGGGTTTCGCGCTCGATGACAGCCCGAACTTGCGAAGGCAGGGCCGGGGTCGGATCGCCGGAGGCAAGGCTACGGCGGATATGGGAGCTGGAGAAATCCAGCTCCGTGGAAGGCAATCGCACAATCTCACCGGGTTGGCCGCTCCAGCGGAACTTCAGGCGGGAGCTCAGGATCTCCGGCACTTCGTTGGTGGCTCCCGGACGCCAGGCCGCCGCCAGGGAAGCCAGTTCCAGAACCCGCTCCCAGCGGTGCCAGGCCGGGAACTGCGCCAACTGATCGCCGCCCACGATCCAGATCCAGCTGTGCTGAGGCTCCGCAGCTCCAAGGGCCTCCAGCGTGTCCACGGTGTAGCTGGGGCCAGGGCGTTGCAATTCCGCCGTTTCAATGACAAAAGGACCGGGAAGTTCACGCAGGGCCGCTTCCAGTAAACGCCGGCGGGTGGCGTCATCCGGCGAATGGGGCACGGCGGCTTTGAGAGGCGATGCATGGGTGGGCACGAAGCGCAGCTCGTCCAGAGCCAGATGGTCCAGGGCCAGTCGTGCGAGGGCCAAGTGGCCGACATGGGGCGGATTGAAGGCGCCGCCCAGGAGGCCGATACGGCTCATTCTTTGGGCATCCCCGACAATGCGTCATGGAGCTTGAAGACCAGCTCCCTCAGGCCTTCGCCCGTGACGCCGGAAATGAAGAGAGGCTCCTGTCCCCGTGCGCGGCAGAGGGCCTCGAAGCGTGCGCGGCGGTCGTCATCCTGAAGGGCATCCAGCTTGGTGCCCACGAGCCAGCGGGGCTTGGCGTAGAGCACGTCGGAAAAGGCCTTCAGCTCCCCTTCGATGACCGCGATGGCCTGTTCGGGCTCCTGCACGGGATCGGAGAGATCCACCAGGTGCAGCAGCATGCGGGTGCGCTCCACGTGGCGAAGGAACTGGATCCCCAGGCCCGCGCCCTGGGCCGCGCCTTCGATGAGGCCGGGAATATCGGCGATGACGAAGGTGTCCAACGCATCGCCGCCGAACATGGCCAGGGACACCACGCCGAGTTGGGGCTCCAGCGTGGTGAACGGATAGTCGGCGATCTTGGGCCGCGCCGCGCTGATGCGGGAGACCAGGGTGCTCTTGCCCGCGTTGGGAAAGCCCGCCAGGCCCACATCGGCGATGAGCTTCAGCTCGAATTCCACATCGCGCATTTCGCCGTCTTCGCCGGGTTGCGCATGACGAGGCGTGCGGTTGGTGCTGCTCTTGAAGTTCGTGTTGCCCAGGCCGCCGCGCCCGCCCCGCGCGAGGCACACCTGTTGGCCGTCTTCCATCAACTCGGCCAGCACTTCGCCGCTGCCCGCATCCCGGATCACGGTGCCCAAGGGCACGTCCAGGTGCACATCCTCGCCGTCCTTGCCATGACGCAGGCAGCCTTCGCCTGACCCGCCGCGCCCGGCGGCGAATTGCCGCACACTGCGGTACGGATTCAACGTGTTGAGGCTGCGGGTGGCCTTCACGAAGATGGAGCCTCCGGCGCCGCCATCGCCACCATCGGGGCCGCCGCGCTCGGCGAACTTCTCCCGCCGAAAGCTCATCGCCCCCGCGCCGCCGTGGCCCGCTTCGAGATGGAGGGTGAGGTGATCGAGGAACATGCGAATCTTTCTAAAAACGAACGATCATGCGCACAGGCCGGACACGGCAGTTCGCCTGCGCCCGGCCTGTGATGACAGCGAAACCCGATCAGGCTTCGATGGGATCCACGTGGATGAAGCGGCCATGCTGGCCCTTGTCCTGGAAACGCACCTTGCCGTCGATGGTGGCGAAGATGGTGTGATCGGTGCCAATGCCCACGCCCGTGCCGGGTTTGAACTTGGTGCCGCGCTGACGAACGATGATGGAGCCGCCGGTGACCACCTGGCCGCCGAAGGCCTTCACGCCCAGGCGCTGGGAGTGGGAATCGCGACCGTTGCGGGTGGAGCCGACGCCTTTTTTATGTGCCATGACAAAACCTCTCGAGATCGATGAAAGCGGATGGGAGCGTTAAGCGGTGATGCCCTTGATGCGGACTTCGGTGAAGCCCTGGCGGTGGCCCTGGGTGCGCTGGTAGGTGGTGGTGCGCTTCTTCTTGAAGATGATCACCTTCTTGGCGCGGTCATGGCGAATGACTTCGGCTTCCACCTTGGCGCCGGTCAGCACGGGCTTGCCCACCTTCACGCCGCCCTCGTTGGCCACCATCAACACCTGATCGAACACCACGGCCTGCTTGGGCTCGCTCTCGATCAATTCGACACGCACGATGTCGCCTTCGCTCACACGGTACTGCTTGCCGCCGGTCTGGATCACTGCGTACATAAAGCCTCGCAAAAGAGGAGTCGTGGGCGGCTGTCGAATGCCGACGCGCTTGGGGAGCCCAAGACAAGGCCCTCCAGTGTGCCCAAGAAATCCTTGATTGCCAAGGGAAAATTTTCAGAGAGAGGATTCAGCGCCAAGCCTCCAGCGTTTTGAACCGATCGCCCATCATGCCGGGCAAGGTGAGGCTCAGCAGGTTCTCCATGCGACGCAGGCGTTCCTTGCCTTCCAGATGCTGCCATTGATCCTCCCACTGGGCCAGGGGACCATGGGCGCGAATCCACCGACCGAGGCTGGTGGTGCCAATTCCTTTCAGGCCTTCGGCGGCCAGCAGGCTTTCCAGCCGCGTGAAGTCCACGTCGGCGGTGAGATCGGCCTGGCCCAGATCCTCCCACCAGTTCCCGTCCACCTGTTGGCCTCGGAAGCGCCGCAGATCCGACCCCTTGGCCAGCAGCCGGGCCGCAGTGTCGCCGTAGTCGATGGCCAGGAACAGTCCTGACTTCAAGGCCTGGGCCAATTCCCCCATGATCGCCGGGAGGCGCTCCACCCAGATGCTGCCATCCCCCGGCTCCACGGGCCCCTGGGAGGCGAACCAGGTTCCGGCCTCGCCGGGATCGGCCTTTTCCCAGGCGGGACCATCCTGCGTGAGCATTTCCCGCTCCCAGGCCGCACCCTCCCACCGCCAGGGTTGGGCGGGCAGGGCGTCGAACAGCTCCAGGCTGACCACGGCTCCCGTGAAAGGCTCCAGGGCTTCGGATTCGGAGGAGAACCGGGCGCGCTGCGTTTCAAGGAAGGGCGCCAAAGCCTGTTCCGCCGCCATCCGCGCCGCGGGGTTGTCATCCCGGTGGACGTACGTCAGGGCTTCCGCGAAAGGCCCGGAGACGGCGGCCAGCAGATCCCGACCCAGCCAGCCCCGGCCCGCGCCAGGTTCCAGTACCGTAAAGCGCCCCGGACGATCCAATGCCTCCCAGACGGATTCCAGCCGCACGGCCAGGGCCTGTCCCAGCAGCGGCCCCACATCCAGCGCGGTGTAGTAGTCCTTCCCTTCGAAGCCCCACGGTCCGGTGGATCGCCGGTAATAGCCGTGGTTGGGGTCGTACAGGGCCCAGGCCATGACCTCTCCTACGGGCAGCGAACCCGCTGCCAGGCGAGCCGAAAGGGGAGGA
The DNA here is from genome assembly GCA_021287085.1 of Bacillota bacterium. Lineage (GTDB taxonomy): Bacteria > Acidobacteriota > Holophagae > Holophagales > Holophagaceae > JAYREN01. Next base: position 12,667 of record JAJTBC010000264.1, read on the forward strand.
GGAAGTGTCTTCGGATCCATGCTTTCTAACCATACCCGGCGAATCTTCGGAACGTGCGCTCCGGAGCGTACGTTCCGTGGAGATATGCGTATTTGCTGGGGCGTCCGTCCGTCCTTTACACTGGGTTCCATGACGGAAAACGCAGCGGCAGCTCAGGTGGTTCGAGGCCTCACGGTGGATCAGCAGATCCGCGTGGCGGTGGTGGATGCACGGGCGTTGTGGGATGGCGTGCGGCGCGGGCATCCCGCCCTGGAGGCCGATGCCTGCGCCCAACTGGTCGAACTGCTGGCGGCCACCCTGCTGTTGCACTCCCGAGGCGAATTCGCCGAGCGGCTCCAGGTGCTAATTCGCAGTGAAGGTCGAGCGCGGGCCATGGTGTCCGATGCCTGGCCCGATGGTATGGTGCGGGGCTTTCTCGATGTGGGCGATCCGGGGCCGTGGCTCAAGGGACCCGGCCTTTTCCAGGTGATGCGGTCCGGCCCAAGCGAGCCGTACGTCGGCAAACTGCCGTTGGAGGAAGGCTCGCTGGCCTTCCAGTTCGAGAGCTACCTCCAGCAATCGGAGCAAATCCAGGCCAGCTTGATGGTCTGGTGCGATCCGGCCACGGGCGACGGGGGCGGCCTTCTGGTGGAGCCTTTGCCAGCCTGCCCGCCGGAACGCTTGCAGCGCCTTGTGGATGCGCTGGAAGGCATCGAAGTCGTGCCCCTCTGGGAGCGCACCCCGGATTTCCTGATGGAATGGCTCAGCCAAGGTCAAGGCGTGGAGCGGCTTTCCAGCTATGCCATCGACTACCGCTGCCGTTGCTCCCGCCAGGCCCTGGTGCAGGTGATGAAGGGTTTTCCCGCCGCGCAAATCGACGATCTCTTTGCGCCGGGCGACCCCGTGGAAGTCCATTGCGACTATTGTGGGAAGACCTACGCCATTCATCGACAGGATGTGCAGAGTCATGGCGCTGAAGCCTAATATTCAGATCGCTCAGCGAGGACGGCCCCTGGGATCCAGCTTTTCCCAGTGGGTGAACTTCCGTCTCGTGCCCTTCGCGGCTTTCCTGCTGCACCGCGTGCTCATGGCGACGCTGCGGGTGGAGCGCCAGGGCTTCGAAGCCGTGGATCAGTTGGTGAAGCAGGATGAGCGCTTCGTGCTGTGCTTCTGGCATCGCCGCCTGGTGATGATGCCCTTGGCCTATCCCTTCCGCCGTCGTGATGCCAATCGCGAGACGCGGGGCGTGGCCATCCTTTCCAGTGACAGCAAGGACGGAGAGCGCAGTGCGGCCACCTGGCGCTGGTACGGCATTCACGCGGTGCGCGGCACCACGGGCCATAGCGGCGCACAGGCGCTGGTGAAAATGATTCAGATCGTGAAGCAGGGCTGGGATCTGGGCATCACGTTGGACGGCCCTCGCGGGCCGCGGCAGGAGGCCAAACCCGGCGTCATCGCGGTGTCGCGCAAGACCGGCGCGTGGCTGGTGCCGGTGTGCGTGGCCTACGAGCGCGCGTGGCAGCTCAACACCTGGGACGCCATGCTGGTGCCCCATCCCTTCTCGAAAGTCACCGTGCGCTACGAGACGCCCTTCCAGCACGAGGATCCCGCGCGCGACGACCTCGCCACGAAGGCGCTGGAAGGCCAGCTCAATGCCATGGAAACCTGGGCGGAGGTTGGCCGTGGGTGAACTGGCGGTCGTTTCCCTTTCGGGCGGATTGGATTCCTGCGTGGCCGCCGCCATGGCTCATCACCAGGGTCGTGAACTGGCGCTGCTGCACGCGGATTACGGCCAGCGCACGGAGGCCCGCGAGCGCCAGGCCTTCCACGCCATCGCCGATCACTACGGGGTGCCCTCCCATCGCCGTCTGGTGATCGCCTTCGATCATCTGAGCCGCATCGGTGGTTCCGCCCTCACGGACCCGACCATTCCGCTGCCGGAGGGCGATCTGGAGCGCCAGGGTGTGCCCGTGAGCTACGTGCCCTTCCGCAACGCGCACCTGCTGGCCACGGCCGTGAGCTGGGCCGAAGTGCTGGGCGCGGGCCATATCGTGGTGGGGTTCGTGGAGGAGGACAGCAGCGGCTATCCCGATTGCCGCGAAGCCTTCCTCAAGGCTTTCGAAGTCACCGCGAACCTGGGCACCAAACCGGAAACGGAACTGAAGCTCCATGCGCCGCTGATCCATCTCACCAAGGCCCAGATCGTCGCCAAGGGCCTTGAACTAGGTGCCCCGCTGCATCTCACCTGGAGCTGCTACCAAGGCGAAACCCTCGCTTGCGGCCGTTGCGATTCCTGCCTGCTGCGCTTGCGTGGATTCAGGCAGGCGGGCGCCCGCGATCCCATTCCCTACCTCGAGAGCGAACCATGAAACCCACTCTGAAGACCCTTCCCAAGCGCCATGTGACGGCGCCTAGCCGCAAGCTCGAAACCTTCGTCAGCCCGCGCCCAGGCCGTCCGTTCACCATCACCTTCGAGACGGAGGAGTTCACCTGTCTCTGCCCCATGACGGGCCAGCCCGATTTCGCCAAGCTCAAGATCCACTACCAGCCCGATCAGCTGTGCGTGGAGTCGAAATCGCTGAAGCTCTACCTATGGAGCTACCGCGATCAGGGCGCCTTTCACGAGGCGGTCACCAACCAGATCCTCGATGATCTGGTGGCCGCGCTCCAGCCGCTGTGGATGCGCATCGAAGGCGATTTCCTGATCCGCGGCGGCATTCGCACTCTGGTCACGGCGGAGCACGGAACCCGACAATGAGAACTTTCCGCAGTCTCTCACCGCCCTTGATCACGATCCTCGTGCTGTCGGGCATGACGGGTTGCGATCGGGAAGCTGAACGCCAGCGCAAGGAAGAACTGCATCGGCAGATGGCGGAAGAGCAGCGGCGCGAATCCGAATCCCAGCCGCCTCCCGAAGCGGTGCTGAACCAGGTGCGCAGCGCCGCAGAGGCCTTCCTGGCGGAACACCACGCCGACCTTGCGGTGGAAAGCAGCACCTTCACGCCTCTCACGCCCAACCTCTTCCTGGTGGGCGTTTCAGTGCAGGAAAAGGCTCGCGGCAATCGCTACGTCAAGCAGCTCACGGCGGAGCGTCTGCGGGAAAAGGACGACCCGGACAGTCGCCACATCTGGGTCATCGACTACCTGGATCCCGCCAAGATGAGAGTGCTGGCGGAGCGCCACGGGCTGGCGCCGGAGGTGGACGCCATCGAGATGCAGGACTTGTCGCATCCTCGCGCGTTTTCCTGGGGCCACAGCAGCTGGATCGATCACTATCTGCTCTGGCATTTCCTCTTTGCCCGTCCCAATCCCTTGGGATACTGGCCGGGCCAGGGCTTCCGGCCCATGGCGCCAGGCTTCCGTTTCCATGACCCGGAGCGCCCTCTGCGGCCTGAGGATACGGAATCCTTCCGCAACGCCGGCATGGCTGCGGGTGGGCGTTCCCGCGTCTTCCTGGGCGGCTCGGCGTGGCGTCCGCCCATCGCGTCGGGCGTGGTGCACGGACAGGGGTTCTACCCTCGCGGTTCCGGCATCTCCGGCAAGACCTCCATGGGCGGCGTGTCCCGCGGCGGATTTGGTCATGCGGGACACGCCGCCGGAACGCACGGAGGCTGACATGCGACGTCGCGCGGTGTCGGCCCGATGGGATTGGAAAACCAGGCTGGAATCCCAGGGCTTGCCCTATCACACCCATGAGGATGGCCTTCCGTACTGGCGGGAAGAGGCCTGCTACGTGTTCTCGCGCCAGGAGATCAAGGAACTGGAAACGGCGGTGACGCAGCTCCAGAGCCTGTGCCTGAAGGCCGTGGAACATGTGCTGGCGAAGGATCGTTTCGCGGAATACGGGATTCCTGCTGCTTTCGTTCCCATGATCCGGGAAAGCTGGGAGCGGGACGAAGTCTCCATCTACGGACGGTTCGATCTGGCCTTCGATGGGGAGCAGGCTCCGAAGCTGCTGGAGTACAACGCCGACACGCCCACCTCCCTGGTGGAGGCGGCCATCGCCCAGTGGTTCTGGCTGGAGGATCAGTTTCCAGGCAAAGACCAGTTCAATTCCCTGCACGAGCGATTGGTGGAAGCGTGGCGTCGAGCCGCGGGCTACCTGCCGGTGGGCACCATCGCCTTCCTGTACCAGGACACCTGGGAAGATCATCAGACCGTGGCCTACCTGCGGAACACGGCGGATCTGGCGGGGCTGTCCACCCTTCAGATGCCACTGGAGGATCTGGGCTGGGATCCGAAACAACGCGCGTTCGTGGATCTTGATGAACGCCCCGTGCGCGCCGCCTTCAAGCTCTATCCCTGGGAGTTCATGTGGCAGGACGCCTTTGCGCCGCACCTGCTGGAATCGCCGCGGCCCTGCACCTTCCTGGAACCGGCCTGGAAGATGCTGCTCAGCAATAAGGCGCTGCTGGCGGTGCTCTGGGAACTGTTCCCCGAATCGCCGTACCTGCTTCCCGCCTACCTGGACGGGCCTCGCGGGATGACCGATTACGTGAAGAAGCCGATCCTGGCGCGGGAAGGGGCCAATGTGGAAATCCATGGCGGCGGGCAGATCGCCCAGGGCCTGAAGAACCCGTGCTACGGCTCCGAGGGCTACGTGTACCAAGCCTTGGCGAAGGTTCCGAACTTCGAGGGCCACTATCCCATTCTCGGCACGTGGGTGGTGGATGGCGAAGCGGCGGGCATGGGCGTGCGGGAATCCCAGGGGCTCATCACGGACAATCAAAGCGCGTTCGTGCCCCACATCATCGAGGGCTGAATGATCGCCTACGTGGCCTTGGGCTCCAATCTCGGTGATCGTCGCGCCCACCTGGAACGAGGCTTGGAGGGGCTTCGCAGGCTGGGCCCCACGGAACTTTCGCCCCTGGTGATGGAAACGCCAGACGAGGCGGGCCTGGGCCCCGCCTACCTCAATACCGTGGCGCGGCTGCACGGGAAGGAGGAAGATCCGCGTCGCCTTCTCGAAGCGCTGTTGCGCATCGAACTGGCCCAGGGCCGGGACCGCAAGGCGGGCCGCAACGCTCCGCGCACCTTGGACCTGGACCTCATCGCCGTGGAAGGCCTGCGCGGTTCCTGGACCTGGCCCGCGCCTTCGGACCTGGCCTCCTACTGGCACGAATTGTCGCTCACGCTGCCCCATCCCAGAGCCCACAGCCGGAGCTTTGTGATGGAGCCGTTGAAGGCCCTGGGAACGGATCCCGACGGACTGGTTTGAGTCTCTTAGACCTGCGCCTGTGAACTACAGATCAATCTCACCCATGCCGAGATCGTCGTTGTCGTCCTCTTCCTTGATGGCCGGAGTCACGTCGAGATCGTTGGGCATGCCGAGCATGTCGCTGGCGGAAGCGTAGATCTGTCCGACGGTCTGCTTGCGGGTTTCCAGAGTCTGAATCAGCTCCTGCACACGCTTGATCTCATCGTTGAGGTGCTGCCACTCCGTGCGGATGGTGCGGTTCATTTCGTCCACATCCTGGCGGCAGCGCTCGCGTGCGCTCTGATAGAAGCCTTGCTGTTCGGTGCTCAGTTGCATGGGGACTCCAGAAAAAGGGAAGAACGGTTTCGGGTCAGCTTCCAGCCTATCAGCGCTTGATCAGCCAGAGCAGGATTGCCAGGATGGCCACCGCCAAAGCGGCAAAGGGCAGGATGCGCTGCCATTTTGACGAGTTCTTCGAAAGATCATCGCCGTCAGAGGAGGAGATGGAAAAGTCCGGTGGGGCCATGGTGGGGCGCGGGCTTTCCACCACGGGCGGAAGCGCCGTCGGAGGCTCCACGGGAGCGGGAGGCGGCGGTGGCTTGGGCGCGGGTGGGGCGAAGCGGGCGGCTACCAGAGCTTCGATCTGGTCCTTGGGCTGAGTCAGCACCGCCGCGCTGAACTCAGCGATATCGTGTTCCACCGGCTCGTTGCTGGTGCGCGATAGCAACGCCTTGAGATCCCGCTCCAGCAGGCGGGCCGAGGGATAGCGTTGATCCACTTCCTTGCGGAGCAGCCGCTCCACGATGCCGGCCATTTCCTCCGACACCGCAGGGTTGAGGCGCCGCACATTCTGAACCCTTCCCAGACGCACCTTCTCCAGCACGCCCAGTTCGCTATCCGCTTGGAAGCACCGTTCGCCCGTGAGTAGTTCGAAGAGTACGAGGCCCAGCGAATACAGGTCGGAGCGATTGTCCACAGGCTGAGCCAAGGCCTGCTCGGGGCTCATGTAGAGCAGCTTGCCCTTGAGCGCTCCGGCCACGGTCTGGGTGGTTTTGGTGGCGGCCTTGGCAATGCCGAAATCCACCAGCTTCACGGCTCCATGGCTTGATACCAGGATGTTCTGCGGGCTGATGTCGCGATGCACCAGGCGCAGTTCCTTGTCGTTCATGCCCTTCTTCCGGTGCGCATAGTCCAGCGCACCCGCCACTTTCATGGCGATGAAAGCCGCTACCGGCTCGGGGAAAGCCAGCCCGTGCTCCCGGACCTTGCGCAGCATGTCCCGCAGATCCTTGCCGTCCACATGCTCCATGGCGATGTAGTAGAAGCCGCCCGCCTTGCCCAGATCGAAGATCTGCACGATGTTGGGGTGCGTGAGCTGAGCCGCCAGCTTGGCTTCGTCAATGAACATCCGTACGAATTCGTCGTTGTCCGAGAGATGGGGCAGGATGCGCTTGATGGCCACGATTTTTTCGAAATTGTGGACCCCTCGCTGGCGCGCCTTGAACAGTTCTGCCATGCCGCCCACGGCGATCTTCTCCAGCAGATAGTAGTTCCCAAACTCTTCCAGGGCTTCCACAGCGGGGGCAGGCGCGGGAGGAGGGACCGGCAGCGGCGGAGGAGGCGGCGGGGGCAAGGGTGCTGGAAAGGCGTCAGGAACGGTTTCCGATACCTGGAACGGATCCACGATGCCTGGAAATTCGTTGAAGGCGAAAGGAACAGGCTTTTGAACCGGGGGATCGGCGGGCGTCGCAGGCACAGGCTCGGGCGGAGTCAGCGCAAGTGGGGCCGGGGAAGGGGCGGGCGGTGGCGGCGGAGCCATAGCCGGGGCCGACGCAGGCTTGGGCGAGTCGATGTCGGCGAGAATGTCGGCGAAAAGATCCGCGGCCGTGAATTTGTGCTTTTCTCGCTGGCTGGTGGTCAGCAGGCGCGACAGCGTTTCGGGCCATCGCTCCAAGGGAATCGTGCCGTCGAGGATGCCCACCGCGCCCGGCAGAGACAAATGGAAGCTTTCTCCCGTTTTTTCAGCGCCCCCATGTTGGAAAAGCACGACCGGGAGATCCACGCCCCCGTGGCGCAACTCCTGCACGGCACGGATGCCCGCTTCGCCGCTGTGCTGGAGATCCAGCAGCAGCATGGAGACGGGTTCCCGCTCCAGGAGCGCCGCAGCCTCTGGGCTGGCGGCATGGAGAAGTTCCCAGCCCTCGCGCGCCAACAGGCTTTCGGCTCCAGGGGCGCTCTTGAATGGATCATCGAGAAGGAGTAATCGGGATCTGGGCATGGTCGCTCGTGGGAAGGTTTTATTCTATCGGTGGGATATGGAACGCTCCCATCGGTTTTTTGCGCTCGCAGTTTTTGTTCGACCTTGGTATTCTGTCAGGCCGGTCCCAGAAAGGTTTCAGGGACGAGTCCACGGCGAAAGGGGGGAATCACTTAATGCCATTGGTCAAGATCAAAGAAGACGAGACCTTCGAGAACGCGCTGCGCCGCTTCAAGCGGAAGTGCGAAAAGTCCGGCATCCTGAGCGAACTGAAAAAGCGCCAGCACTACGAGAAACCGAGTGCCAAGCGGAAGCGGAAGATGCTCGCCGCCCGCAAGAAGTCCCTCAAGCGCTTGTCCCAGGAACGCCGCATCATGGGGACCAACTAGTCCCATTGTCTGCGCGAAATCCTCGAAGGCCCGCATCCGCGGGCCTTTTTGTTGGCTGCAGCGACTTGGTGGATTTCCCACTTCTTTTCTATCCTGAACTTCATGCATCTTTCCCCTTCCCATCGTCTGGAACTGGAGGCCGTGGAATTTCCGGCGGTGGTGGCCGTCATCGCGGCGGGAGCCCGCACGGCCTTGGGGCGGGCGGCGCTGGAGCGCATGCAGCCCTGGGATGGGGGCGCGCCCTTGCGGCGGCTACGGCAGATGGAAGTGGAAGAGCCTTGGCGGCTGGACCCGGCGGCGCTGCCCGTGGTGCCCTTCGACGAGGCCCTGGAGCAGCTACTGAACCCCGCAGGCTGGCCCCTGCCGGAAGACTGGCGGCAGTTGCGCGAGGGCCTCAAGGCCACGGCGAAACTGATCAGGACCTTAGCCGAACGGCCCTGGCCTGCGGAGCGTCCAGTGCCCGAAGGCACCCATGCAGGCATCGATCCCTTCCAGGTGACGGCGGAATTGCTGCCCGATCCCACGGCCATCGTCGAACGGTTGCAGAAGAGCTTTACCGAGGACGGCCAGCTCGATCCGCTGCGGGTGCCGGGGCTGGCGGAGCGGCATCGGGAACGCCAACGGGCCTTCCAGGCGGTGCAGAACCGATTGCAGCGATTGCTGCACGATGCGCCTGACGCGTTTCAGGAACAGAGCATCGTGGAGCGCAACGGCCGCTATTGCCTTCCCGTGCGGGTGGATCGGCGGGGCAGCGTGCCGGGACTGCTGCTGGACCGCAGTTCCAGCGGCGCCACGGTCTTCATGGAACCTTTCGAGGTGGTGGGCCTGAACAACGATTTCGTGGAGGCGGATCGGGAATTCGTCCAGGCCGTGCAGGCCTTCCTGCGGGAGCTGCTGGAGCAGCTCCGGGAGCGCCGCGAGGATTTCCAACGCTGGCACCGTTTCCAGGGCGAAGCGGACGAAGTGCTGGCGCTGCTGCGTTGGCAAAACCTGTGCGAAGGCCTCCTGCCGGAGCTGGGCGTGCGGCTGCGCCTCCAGGAAGCGCGCCATCCGCTCCTGCTTCCCGCCGTGCGGCGGGCCATGGACATGGAGCCCCTGGATCACGACGTGGTGCCCCTGACCTTGGAACTGGACGCCCAGCGTCCCGGCCTCGTGATCTCCGGTTCCAACACCGGCGGCAAGACCGTGGTGCTCAAGACCGTGGGCCTGTTGGCGGCCCTGGCCCAATGCGGTTGCGCCGTGCCCGCCAAGCCCGGCAGCGAACTGCCGAAACTCTCCACGCTCCACGCCGACATCGGCGATCACCAGACCCTCATCGGCAGCCTCTCCACCTTCAGCAGCCACATCCTGCATCTGAAGAAGATCCTCGGCCAGGCCAAGAGCGAAGGCCTGGTGCTGCTGGACGAGCTGGGCACGGGCACCGATCCCAAGGAAGGCGCCGCCCTGGGCATCGCGCTGCTGCAGGCCCTCTCCCGCCGCCATTGCTGGGTGCTGTGTTCCACCCATCTCGGCGAGATCAGCCAGTGGGCCTTGCGCCATCCCCGTTTCCAGAACGCTTCCGTGCAGTTCGACGAAAGCCGTCTCGCTCCCACGTACCGCCTGCTGGTGGGCCAGCCGGGCCAGAGCCGCGCCCTCACCATCGCCGCCAAGCTGGGCCTGCCGCGTTTCGTGCTCGACCACGCCGAGAAAGTGTTAGGTCGCCGTGAGCAGGACTGGCGCGAATTCCTGCGCACCCTGGAGTCAGACCGGCTTCGCCTGATGGAGCAGGTCGAGGCGCAGGAGCGTCGCGAAGCCTCGCTGGCCAAGGATCAGCGCATCCTGAGCCAGCGCGAGGAAGCCCTTCGCCAGCAGCAGGAAAAGTTCCAGCGGGAGAGCCAGGACAAGCTGCGTCGCGTGCTGGAGTTCGTGGAGCACGAGAGCAAGCGGTTGGTGAAAGAGCTGAAGGACAAACAGCGCAGCGCCGAAGCGCCCAATGCGGATCGAATGGGCACCGAAGCCGGGGAGCGGGTGAAGACCTTGCAGCGCATCGCCCAGGCAGAACTGGAGCCGTTCCGCGTGGCACCTCGACCCTCAGCCGTGCCCCTGGAGGTGAAGCTGGATGGCTATGCCCGCCATCGGGGGTTGGGTGTGGAAGGTCGCGTAGTGGCCGTCAAAGGGGATCGCGTGGCGTTGCAAACGCCCCAGGGACGCAGGCTGGAGGCGCGCATGGGCGAGCTGGAAGCCATTGTTCGCTCTGAAGTGGAAGCCGCTTCTCCTAAGGGGCGCACCCGCTTCCGTTCCGCCCCTGCGGAGATCCAGAGCGAATTGAACCTCATCGGGCGGGCTTCCGACGAGATCCAGTTCGAGGTGCATCGCTTCGTGGAGGAGGCGCTGGCCCAGGGATTGCGCTTCGCGCGCATCGTCCACGGACATGGCAGCGGGCGCCTGAAAGCGGCGGTGCGAGAGGCCCTGCAGGGCCATCCTTCCATTCAGCGCGTGGAAGATGCGCCCCAGGCCCAAGGGGGCGCTGGCGCCACCACCATCACGCTGCGGTAAGAGCTACTTTTCCGCCAGGGGCAGCGTGCGCACCAGCCGTCGGCACGCATTGCAAAGCACGGTGTAGGTGTCCGACTTGTCGAAATGGTAGATGAAGCCCGGGCCTTCCATGGGCGCCTGATCGGCCTTTTCGAGGTGACCGAAGCGGTACTCGGCGATGCGAACGGCCTGGGGAGCCGTGAGATCGGCGCCGCAATTGGGGCAGGCGAGGGTGGCCATGGGAACTCCTGGAATCAGCGAAGGAAGAAGTGACGGATCACGTAGAAAACCAGACCGAGGAACGCGAGCCCAGCCAGAACGCGAAGGATCACTGTCCCGATTCTATAGGCAAGGTAGAGAAGGAGAAACAGGATGACCGACAATAGGAGCCACTTCATCGTTTTTCTCCTTGAGGTGACCAGTGGTAGAAGCCCCGGCCCGACTTGCGGCCCAGATGACCTTGGGCCACCATGCGGCGCAGCAGGGCCGGGGGTTCGAAGCGGGCTTCGCCCGTGACCGAATAAAGATGGTCGGCGATGGCGAGGCGCAGATCCAGGCCGATGCGATCCGAAAGCTCCAAGGGGCCGCAGGGATGGCCGTACCCCGACACCAGCAGCGCATCCAGGCTTTCGGCCTCGGCCACGCCCTGTTCCAGCAGTCTCATGGCTTCCAGCCCTTGGGCCAGCCCCATGCGAGCGGCGGGCAACCCCGCCTCGCCTGTGATGGGAATGAGCTTCAGCCCCAGGCTTTTGGCCAAGGCTTCGGCCCCTCGAATGCGCTCCGGCGATGTGTTCCTGGGCGCGAAATGCTCCACCACCCGGTGCCGATGCACGGGCACGAAGAGATGAAAGTTCTGCAGGCCCAAGGTGGAACTCGGGGACAGCAGGTTTGCGGGAAGGGAGGAACTGCCGGTCAGAGGAAGCACCGTCGAAAGGCCTGCTTCGCTGCATCTTTTCCAGAAGGCCTGCTTCAGACTCACGTCTTCCGGCAGGGCCTCCAGCAGCGCATCGGCGCCGGAAAGGGCCTCTTCCAATGTCGGCATCGGCTGAAGCCTCGCCACGAAGGAGGCTTCGTCCTGCTCGCTCAGACGGCCTTCCCGCACGGCTTTGCGCCAGCGCAGCGCCAGTTCCTCCCGGGCGCGGGAGGCATGCGCGAGGTTGCGGCCCACCAGGCGAACGTCCAGCCCACACTGGGCCGCGTGGCGGGCCAGTGAGCGCCCCAGAATGCCGGGTCCGAGGATGACGAGGGGGTTCATGGCTGTTGTCCAGGAAGACGACACTCCAGATGATCGGCGCAAAGGCCTTCCTGCACCACGGTTCGGCCCGTGTTGAAGGCTTTGACCAGCGATCCTTTGCCGCCAGCCACCAGGTCTCCCGCCAGGAAGAGGCCTTCCACATTGGTCTGGAAGCGATGATCCACCTGGGGCGCCTTGCCCGTCAGCTCGATGCCCGCCTGCTGGAGGAACCCCTGGGGGGTGGCGCCGCCGATGGCGTAGAGCACATGATCGAAGCGAGCCACGCGGCCATCCTTGAAGGTGATTTCGACGCGAGGCGCTTCGGCGGCATCACGCACGCTGGCCACATCGGCATGGCGCCAGACCATGAGGCGCTGCTGGGCTTCCAGATCCTCCAGGATGCGGCGGTTGATGTCGTTGGCCTTCACGAAGGCGTCGCCACGATAGGCCAGGGTCACGGGATGATCGGCATAGAGGAAGGCCGCGTATTCCAGCGCCGTGTTGCCTCCGCCCACGAGGAGCACGCTTTCGCCTTCGGGCGGCGGCTGCGTGAGATCGAAGTGAACGTGGCCCTTGAGGCTCGTGGGAAGGGGATAGTCCGGGCGATTGGGGCGGCCATAGACGCCGATGGCGATCACCACCGTGCGGGCGGCATAGATCTGGCCCTTGGTGTCTTCCACCTGGAAAGTGCCGTCCTCCTGGCGGCGGATGGCGGCCACTTCGGTGTCATAGCGGATGGCCAGCTCGTACTGGTTCACGAAGGCATCGAGGGTCTGCAGCACGCTCTCCCGGCTGCCATCCACGATGCACACGCTGCCCTCGCATTCCACCTGCTGCCCCAGGTACACCTTGTCCACCCGCTTGCCCGGCGTGTAGAGCTTCTCGATGGAAAAGCTGTGGGTAGGCCCTTTTTCCAGGAGCAGAATGCGCTGGATGCCAGCCTGGCGAGCTTCCACGGCGGTGGCGATGCCGGCCGGTCCGGCTCCTATCACCAGCAGATCCAGAAGGGCATGGCTTTCGTTCATCGGGACTCCCAAGAGACTATGATGAAGGGAGTGGGGCATCTGGGCCATGGGTGGCCGCTTCCGGCCCTTTTCCTTCGTCCCTTCCAGAGAACTCCCATTGATGCTGATCGACTATGCCGCCATCACCCATCAGGGTCACGTTCGCAAGAACAACGAAGACGCCTATCTGGTCAGCGCCATGGATGGCGAAGAACCCTGCGTCAACGAGCTGAAGCCGCTTCCTGACATCTGCCAGCGAGGGCTGCTGGTGGCCGTGGCCGACGGCATGGGCGGGGCGGCGGCTGGAGAAGTGGCCAGCCGCGAAGGCTTGGCCTCCCTCGCGCTCTACCTGTTCGGGCATTGGGGGCGCTCCCTGGACAGGCGTCCCACGGACAAGGATTTGTTCCGCGCCTTGAAAGGGGCTGCGGAAGAGGCCAGCGAGGCGGTGATCCGCTACGCGCACACCGATCGTGCGGTGCGGGGCATGGGCTCCACCCTTACGGCGGGGGTGATCTGGAATCATCATCTCCATCTGTGCCAGGTCGGCGATAGCCGCGCCTACCTGCTGCGGCAGGGGCGCCTGCACCAGCTCACCGTGGATCAGACCCTGGTGCATCAGATGATCCAATCGGGCTACATCACGGCGGAAGAAGCCCGGAATCATCCCCAGCGCACCATGATCACGCAGGCCCTCGGCTGCCCGCTGCCGGTGAAGGCCGAGCTGGGCCATGTGGCCTTGCGGCGCGGAGACCGGCTGCTGGTGTGCAGTGACGGCCTTCACAGCGAACTGGAGCACGACCAGATCGAATCGACTCTTCAGCTGGGTTGTCCCCTGAAGCGCACCCTGGAGGTGCTTCTGGAAAAGGCCCTGGCTCATGGAGGCCGCGACAACATCACCGCTGTCCTGCTCTCCCTGGACGATGCCGCCTTCCCTCCGCCCAGGAGCGGAGAGCCGGTGCAGGTGCTCTCGCCGGACCTGCCCAGCCCAGGCAACGGATTCCTCTCGCGTCTCAGCCACTTTTTTTCGAGTTCGTCATGAGTCTTCTGCAAGGCACCCTCTCCCTCAAACGCTTTCTGGTGCTTGGTCCCGTGCCAGCGGAGCCGGATCTGCTGGAAGGCCTCGCCCAGGATTCCTTTCGACCCTTCGAGGATGGCCTCGAAGAAGAGCGGCTGGGTTGGTGCGATTGGCGCAATCCGCTGGTGACGCCGCCCGATCAGAACTGGGTGGTGCAGGAACGCTTCGCGGTGTTCGGGCTGCGCATCGATACCCGAAGGGTGCCGCCGACCCTGCTCAAGGCCCATGTGGATCTGCGGCTTCAGCAGTTGATGAAGGAAAAGGATCTGGCCTTCGTGGGGCGCGAGGCCCGCGTGAGCCTTCAGGACGAGGTGAAGGCCGACCTGCTGGTGAAGGTGCTGCCCACGCCGCGCATCGTGGAAGTGGCCTGGGATCTCAAGGGCGGCATGCTCTGGACGACGGCCTCCTCCAGCAAGGCCCAGAGCGCCCTCACGGGGCTGTTCATGAAGTCCTTCGGCTGCGAGCTGCAACCCCTCGCGCCGCTCCTGCTGGCAGGGCGCCTGACGCCCCACCTCAGCCCCGAGGCGCTGATGGGCCTTGATCCCTTGAATCTTGAACAGGAAGAGATGGCGAAATGAAACCCTTGGAATTGATCGAACAAGGCCGTTTTCTCGGCGAAGAGTTTCTGCTGTGGCTCTGGATGCGCGGGCTTGCGGAGGGTGGCACCAGCGGCATCGAGGGCGATCTCAGCGCCTGTTTCGTGGATGATGCGGTGCAGTTGGTGAGCGAACGCGGCGACGTGAAGGAGCTTTCCCTGCGCAAAGGCAATCCGGCGGAAAGCCGCGAGGCCTTCGAAGCGCTTTCGCGGGGCATGCGTCCCAACAAGGCCAAGGTGCGGCTGCTCTCCGGCGACATGGAATGGACCTTCGTGCTCAACGCTGCCACCCTCGACACCAGCGCCATGAAACTGCCGCCCACGCAATCCAAGGACCACGCCGGGCGCGTGGCGGATCGCCTTTTCCTCCTGGAAGAAGGGCTGGCTCATCTGGAGCGCCGGTTCACGACGTTCCTGGAGGATCGGGTCGAGGATCCCCAATCCATGGAAAAGAGCCTGGGCGACTGGATACAGGCCGGGCTGTGGGATGACGCGACGGTGCCATGGGAGGAGTGAAGCCTCTCGCCCTGCTGCTTCCTGGATTGATCCAGGCCGCGGAGCCCACGTTCGTGGACCGGGTGGCCACGGTGCCCGGCGGGGCGGCGGTGCGTTTGCGATTGGTGTTCCGCCAGGGGCTGCAGGTGGAAGGGGCGCGGCTGCCCAAAGCCTTTCGCGCTTCCGAGACCTCCCCTTCCGGGTGGATCGCCTTCGAGTCCCTTTCCCCCGAAGGCAAGCGGTGGGCCCTGCAGGCGCTGTGGCCCGAGGATGAATGGCGCTCCAGCGAGATTCGCCACAGGGTCGTGTGGCCGGAGCTGGAATCCGCGTGGCTTCTGGCTTCGCTCTTCTCCGGACACGGCCAGAACTACGATCAGATCCAAGCGGTGAATCCCGATAAGCCCGAGAAGCTGGTGGCGGGCGACGTGTGGATCATTCCCAAAACCTTGCTCTGCACGGATCTGGGCGGACCCGTGAAGGGGGTGCTGGAGCGCAGCCTGCCTGAGGAAGAACAGAGCGACGAAACCCGCGTGGCCGCCTACCGCAAGCTGTTGACCTTCGATCAGGATGCCCAGGGCGCGTACGCGGCCTATCGGCTGCGAAAGGGCGAGGCTTTGTACTCCAGCGTGGTGATGCGCTACACCGATCGCGTGGAGCCAAAGGAAGTGAACCAGCTGGCGCTGGTCATCGCCAAGCGCAGCGGCATCGACAACGTGCGCAGCATCCACCCCGGCGCCTTGATCCGCATTCCCGTGGCGTATCTGGCCGATCCCTTCCAGCCCGAAGGCAGCCAGGCCTTGCGCGAAGAGCGGGAAGTGCGCGAAGAAGTGCGCCGCACGCCCCGCGTGGATGCCGGTCCCAAGCTCAAGGGCGTGCGCGTCGTGCTGGATGCAGGGCACGGCGGCGTGGATATCGGCGCTCGAGCCAACGGCGTGTGGGAATCGGATTTCGTTTACGACATTGCCATGCGCGTGAAGCGGATCCTCGAACAGGACACCGAGGCCACCGTCTCCAGCACCATCCGCTACCCTGGACTGGGTTTCCAGATCCGCGATGCCATTCCCAACCCCACGAAGGCCGCGGAAATCCTCACCACTCCGCCCTTTGCCAACGATGGCGAATCGCCCAGCGCCGTGAGCGTGCATCTGCGCTGGGTGCTGGCCAACGATTTCTTCACCTCCTTCACGAAGAACGGCGATGCCCGCAAGACGCTGTTCATCAGCCTTCACGCCGACAGCCTGCATCCCAGCGCCAGGGGCACCATGATCTACGTGCCCGGTGCCGCCAGCGTGCCCCCGCGCTTCGCGCTGGGCGCAGCCAGGGGCGCACGGGTGGCGGAAATGAAGCGCAGTTCTGCCGTGACCTTCACGGCCAAGGAACGCCTGCAGGGAGAAGCCCGTAGCCGCATTTTTGCGGAAACCGTGCTGGAGGCGCTGCGCCGCGACAAGCTCCCGATCCACGCCAATCGCCCCATCCGCAACGTGATTCATCGCTCCGGCAAGAGCTACGTGCCCGCCGTGATCCGCCACAGCCGCGCCAGCACCAAGGTGCTGGTGGAAGTGGCCAATCTGACCAACGAAGAAGACGCCGCCAACTTGCGTTCACCGGCCTTCCGGGAACGCTTCGCGGAAGCTCTGGTGAAGGGCATTCGCGCCCATTACCGGAAATAGGCCCTAGCCTTTGGATGCGCGGGCATCTGTGTCTGGGGCGCGTTTCTCCATGGCCTGGTAGAGGCTCAGGAAAAAGGCCGTGAGCCAGAGATCCAGCAGACCGGCCAGGGACTGGATCACCCATACCGTCGGGTGCGTGAGCCGTTGCCAGGGTGTCGGATCGGGAAGAACCCACTGCAGGCCAAGGGCCAGGCCCATCACCATCGCCATGTAGATCAGTAAGGGGCCCAGAGCTGCGCGAAGCGCTGCGGGCCACTGGCGGGCCATGAGGTGCAGGCTCCAGCGGAAACCCTGCAGTACGCCGTCGCCACGCAGCAGCACGCGGTGGGGCGCCCAGCCGAAGAGCAGCAGGACCACGAGGCCCGGCACGATGCAGAGGGTGAGACCCAGGCCGCACAACAGGTACAGCAGCATTCTCGCGGCGAAGGCTCGGAGCCAGCGTTCTTCAAAGCGTTCGCTCCACTGTTGCCAAGGGTTCTCCGGTCGATTCAGGGCCTCCGCATCCAGTCCCGCCATGAGCCTGGGCAGGAAGTAGATCTCCAGCGGCAGGATCGCCACCATGCGAAGCAGAGGTTCGGTGAGCTGATCCCCGCCGAGGTTCCAGCGCACCTGGAGCCATGCCCCGAATGCGGAAAGCAGCGCCGAGAGCACCGCGATGATGACGATCCAGCCCGGATAACGCTTCAGTCGCGACAAGGCTTCGTGCATGAGGGGAAGGGAGGCCGGAGCGGGGACGGACATTCCTGCAGCATAGCGGAGCCGTGCGAGAAGGCGTTTCCCTCCGCGCTATGATGGCCTGCATGGATATCCAGGTGCCCTGTCTGCTGGTGGCGAGCCCGCTGCTCAGCGATCCCAACTTCCTCCATTCGGTGGTGCTGCTCGTGGAGCACGACGAGCAGGGCACCCTGGGCGTCATTCTCAACCGCCCGCTGCCGCTGACGTTGGCGCAGATTTCGGAAGAGAGTGGTCTGCCCTACGCCGGAAACGCGGAGGCTACGGCGTTCCGGGGTGGTCCCGTGGAACCGCAGCGGGGCATTGTCCTGGCGCGGGGAGGACTGCCCACCGCCGAGGATCGTGTGCTGGATCTGCTTCATTTCGCCAGCTTCCGCAAGGATCTGCTGGAAAATCTGCTGCTGGATTCCGAAGCCCGATTCCGGCTGTTCCTGGGCTACGCGGGATGGAGCGCCGGACAACTGGATGATGAAATCACCGAGGGAGCCTGGTCGGTGCGGCCCCTGGATTCCGATTGGATCCTTTGCGAAGACCCGTCGGCGCTGTGGGGCAAAGCCATGGAGCAGGCCGGAGACGAAGGGCAATCCTGAAAGGGGCAAACGCCTCTACAGGATCCGTTCGTCGTCCTCGTCGACGATGCGCAGCGTGTCGTCGGATTCCAGCAGCACCGCATCTTCGTACATGTTGTGGAGCTTGGGTTCGAAGGCGTGGGGTTCGGCCAAGCGGGGATCGTCGCCCAGGATCACGGCCAGGCGGGTCAGGCCCGTGATGCGGGCAGGCTCCACGCCCAGGATGGCCGCCAGCAGCTTCAGGGGGCTCAGCGCCTCGCCTTGTTCCAGGCGCGTGGAAAAGAAAAGGGCGTGCTCCCGCCAGGCCATGGCCGTGACGATGGAGCGCACTTCCCGTCGCTTCACGGTCTTGGCGCCCTCCACCTTGCCCACTTTTTCCAGTTCGAAGCTGTCGGCGGCTTCGAAAGCCTTCATGGGACCGGGGGCCATGTCCTTCAGGTCCTCGGGAGGAAGCCACCGCCATTGGGCTTCCTGGGCCAGTTCCAGCAGCGGGGAGCCGTGGTTGGGCACGATTTCCAGGCTCGTGATCCTCAGACCCTTGGGAGCGCTGGCGTTGAGCTGCTCTTGAAGGGCAGGCAGGGGGCGATTGGGAGGCTCCGAAAGTTCCGCCTGCGCCCATTCCCCGAGGCTTTCCACCCCCAGCGGCAGCAGGGGGCCGAGGCTGATCTGGGGCCGGGGCCGTTTTTCGCGGCTGGGGGCCACTTGCAGCCCAGCATGGGCCAGCAGGGGCGCCAGGGCATGGAGCAGACCCGAGGGATTCAGGCCCGTGGCCGGATGCAGGATTTCCAGGCCCAGGCGCAGGGTGCGGCGCAAGGGATTGTAGGCCGGATCGGCGGGTTCGGGGCGGGGCGCAAAGGACATGCCTTCAGCATACGATGCTCCCTCTCCGAGGGGTTTTCCGCAGACCTTGAGGAGAACGGAGCGCGGAAAGGGAAGGTGTCCTTGAGCAGGAAGGCCAAAGGCCCTTGCCGCGAATTTTGTGCAACCGGCCCGTGACGGTTTCTGCTAGCCCTTGCCCGAGGCTTTGCCCTCGAGGATGCGCTTGGCTTCGCGTCGGAGGATTTCGGCCACGTTGCGGTCCTTGACCACGAGCTTCATGTCGAATTCGGTAAGGCGCTTCAGGTGGTTCATGGCGATGGGCAGAGGCGTTCGCGGGTTGAGGATGAGGTTCTTGAGGATGGTGTACTTCTTCATCCATTCCCGGTTTTGCGAGATGATGCGCAGAACTTCGTCCTGCACGGTGCGCATCTG
>JAJTBC010000272.1 GCA_021287085.1 Bacillota bacterium
GGTGTAGGCTTTCGCCTCGTATAGTTCCAGATGCAACCGCTAATCCTCCACCCGGAACGCGGGAGCGAGATCATCCGCCAGTTCCTGGAACCATGTCGGAGGGGTGGGTGTTTTGGGATGGGCCGGGTCCGTGCGCCGGAAACCTCCCAGGCTCTGGTCGATGAAGGCCGTGAGGTGATCCACTTTCTCCCCGATGCGCATCAGCTCGAACTGGGCCAGGGTCGGATCGAACTGGCCAAGGCGGATGCTGTCTCGCAGCGCAGACCGATTTCCGCCGTTCCTTGCCAGGGTGCCCACTGGGAACAGCTCAAGCGGCGTTGGGGGCATCGGGGCTGGAAGGGACAGCCGGGATGGCGCTCCTGGGGCGCTTCTAGAAAACCTGTTTCGGAAGCGGGAAGGCCGCGATGCGCCGCCTGCAGACGCTGGGTGTAGGGATGACGAGGCTTTTGAAGCACGTCCGAAGTCGAACCCGCCTCCAGGGCCTCGCCGCCGTACAGCACGACGATCCGCTCAGCCATGGTTTCGGCCACCTGGAGGTCGTGGGTGATCCAGAGCCATCCCAGGCCGTGTTCCCTCCGAAGCTCCTCCATCAGCGCCATGAAAGCGCCCTGGGCTTCGGGATCCAGGGCCGAAGTGGGTTCGTCCAGGAGCAGAAGCTCCGCGCCGGGCGCCAGCAGCAGGATGAGGGCCACCCGCTGGCGCTGGCCGCCGCTGATTTGGTGGGGAAACCGTTTGAGGAAGGAACGATCCGTGGGCAGACCCAGGCGCTGCAGCCAAGGTTCCACGGGAGCCGAGGTTCGCGTGGTCAACAGATCGCCCAGGCGCACCAGGGGATGCAGCAGGAGGCCCACGTCCTGGGGCATCCAAGCCACCCCAGGGCGAGCCTGGGGCACTGCCTGCCCGAAGGCCGTCACGGACCCGCCCACCTTCTTCACTCCCGTGGGCAACGCGCCGATGGCGGCTCGAGCCAGCAGGCTTTTGCCCGAACCCGATTCCCCCACCAGGGCCACCCGTTCCCCTGGGGCCAGATTCAGGTTCAAGGGGCCGAGCAGCCGCACGCCATCGCAGCGGCGCAGCTCCAGATCGCGAATGACGAGGCTCATGGTGCTTCGACCTTATCCCAGTCCTGAGCCCCTTCAAAGCAAAGCTCTCCCAAGGCCAGCGATTCCGGCAGGAAAGGCCCAGGAACGAATGGTGCCGCGCAAAGCCATTGTGTTTTCAGGCTCTTTTCCCTTCCCTTGACGCTCCTTCGCCCTGGGGTAACCTTTCTCCAACGACCTTTTCCGGGTCGAACCCTGGAGGATGCATGGACTTCCTGAAGCCTGATGTTCAAGAGCGCTTGACCAAGGACAACTTCGAGTTCCGAAAGCTCATGGAGGAACACGTGGCGGCGGATCAGCGCCTGCAGATCCTGGTCAACAAGGTGCGCCTCACCTCCCAGGAGGCCCTGGAGGAAGCGGCCTTGAAGAAGGTCAAGCTGCGGGCCAAGGAGCGCATCTACCAGATGGTTATGGAAGACGCCAAGCAGCACGGTTGATGGGTTCCTGGCACCTTGAAGAAACGGCCCCGGTTGGGGCCGTTTTTCGTTGAGGCATGGCAGCAGAAGGTCCTTTCAAGAGCCTCGCTACTTCACCATCCGGGGTTCATAGCTTTCTCCCATCCAGTACACCAGCTCCAGGGGATGGTTCACGTCCCACAGGGCGATGCGGGCCTGGGCGCCGGGATGCAGGTGGCCGAGATCGTCGTGGCCCAGGCTGCGAGCGGCGTGGAGGGTCATGGCAGTGAAGGCTTCTTCGAAGGTCATGCGGAGCTGGAGGCAGCCCAGGCGCAGGATCAGCAGGGGATCGAGGCAGGCGCAGGAGCCGGGGTTGAAGTCGGAAGCCAGCGCGACACGGCAGCCCGCCTCGATCATGCGCCGGGCGGGGGCGAAATCGCGCATGCCAAGGAAGAGCGTGGTACCGGGCAGCAGGATGGGAGTGACACCTGCCTGGGCCATGGCCTTCATGCCTTCGTCGGAGCAGAACATCAGATGATCGGCGCTGGCGGCTCCCACTTCCGCTGCCAGTTCCGCGCCGCCGGTATGGACAAACTCGTCGGCATGGAGCCGAGGCGTGAGGCCCAGAGCCTTGCCGCTTTCGATGATGCGGCGGCCCTGCTCCACGGTGAACACGCCCTTTTCCACGAACACATCCACGAAGCGGGCCACGCCGGGAAAGCGCCGCACCAGCTCCGGCTGCCATTGGTCGGCGACGAGACGGATGTATTCGTCAGCGTGGTCGGCAAATTCCTGGGGCAGATCGTGGGCGGGCATGAGGGTGACATCGAGGCTCCAGCCCTGGGATTTCAGGATCGCGTAGGCTTCCAGCAGCCTCGATTCCGCTTCCAGTTCCAGGCCGTAGCCGGTCTTGGCTTCCAGGTGCACCACGCCTTTGCGCGTGAGCTTCTGCAAACGCTCCTCGCCCACGGCCACCAGTTCCTCCACCGTGGCCTGCCGCGTGGCGCGCACCGTTTCACGGATGCCGCCGCCTTCGGCCGCCAACTGGGCATAGGAAACGCCGTGGAGCCGACGGTTGAACTCCTGGCTGCGATCTCCGCCGAACACCAGGTGCGTATGCGGGTCCACAAAGCCCGGCGTGGCCCAGCGGCCCTGGCCATCGATGACCTCGGCCCCGGTCCATTCGGAAGGCAAGTCGCGCTCGGCGCCTATCCAAGCGATACGACCGCCCTGCAGTGCCACGGCAGCACCCTCGATGCGGTCGGTGCGCCATGGCTCGTTCGGATCGGGGGTGAAAAGGCCCCGGAGGTGACGGAGGACGCGTTTGGTTTCCATGCCCCCTATGATGACAGCCCGACCGATCAGATGAGGTATCCTGGCTGCACCCACAGGAGGCATCGGTGTCCACGCGTTTTACCGTCAGGGGGCTCGCCTGGGGCCTGAGTTTGTTCGCGGTTTCGTCCTTGGTTGCGCAGGGATTTCCCGACACGTCTGCGGCCAAGAACTGGGCCTGGGATCAGGTGAAGAGTCGGACGTACTACCGCAAGGATGCCCGCGGGCAGACGATCTGGCAGGGCGTGAAGTTCTTGGATCTTTCTGCGCAGGAGCAGCGGGACCACCTTTTGAGCCTGCTGAACGAGAGCGAATCCACGCGTCGAGCCGCGCTGCTGGTGCTGGGGGATCGGCCGCTGTCCCAGTGGGCAGAGCAGGCTCTCGCCACGCGCCATCGCGACGAGGTGGTGCTGTTCCTCTACCAGAAGGGCTACAAATCCTCCGGCCCGGAACCTTACGCCTACCTTGGCGCAGGCAAGGAGCTTGAACGGCCCTGGACCCATGGCCTGGGCCTGCATCTGGAGGGCGCCCAGTGGCGCTTCCAGTGGATTCCGAGTCCCACGCTGCTGCCCAAGCTTGAGTGGCGCGCCACGCTTCCCAAGGCCCTGGAACGGGCGCCCCAGCCTTCGGCTCTGGTGCGCCTGAGCCACCTCAAGCCCGGCCTGGCGCGGCTCCAGCAGCTGGCGGGCGGGGAAGGGGGACTGGCCTCCACCCTGGCCCAGGGCAGCCGCATGGGCTTCTTCCTTCGTCACATCGAGCCTTGGCTGAAGCAGGCCGCGCCCGCTCTGGAGCCGCTCGCCAAGCGGGAAGCCTGGGTGCTGCACTACGGCGTGGCGCGCGAAT
>JAJTBC010000286.1 GCA_021287085.1 Bacillota bacterium
CTCACACCCTTCCGCTGGGAAGGCCCCGGCAAAGCTGCCAAGGCGGGCATGGGCCTGGAGAACCTGCGAGAGACGGCCGATACCGTCATCGCCGTCTCCAACGACAAGCTGCTGGCCCTTTGCGACCGCAACGTCAAGACCAAGGAAGCCTTCCGTGTGGCCGACGGTGTCCTGATCCAGGGCGTGCGCGGCATCACCGATCTGATCCTGCGTCCCGGCATCCTCAACGGCGACTTCGCCGATGTGCAAACGGTGCTCAAGAACGGGAAGGAAGCGCTCATCGGCACCGGCCAGGGACGCGGCGAGGAAGCCATTCTCGACGCCCTGCAGAAGGCGCTGGATTGCCCGCTGCTGGAGCGCGCCGCCACGGGCATCGCCACGCAGGTCATCGTCTCCATCACCGCCGATTGGGACCGCGTGGAGCTTTCCGCGGTGGAGACGGCCATGCGCTATCTCCAGGATCACTACAATCACCAGGCCGACATCAAGATCTGCCAGGTGGAGGCCCCGGAGCTGGAAGACAAGGTGCTGGTCACGGTGCTGGCCTCCGGTTTCGATCAGCTCGCCGAGGATTACGCGCCGCTGCCCGTGGCGCCTGCGGCGGAGGCGGTCGTTGCGCCGCCCAAGATCATCACCGGGCCGGTGTACGGCGATATTCCGGGTCTCCCGGATCAGCCCCTGACGCCCACGCCCACGCGGCTGATGCCCCAGGGGCCCACGCCCAGTGGCGAGTTGGCGGGAGCCTCCAGCGAAGACCTCCACATTCCCACCATCATTCGCCAGGCGCAGCTTCGGCTGAATTTCGAATAGCGCGGAGCTTCGCGAAACCAACGATGGGATCAATGACAGCAAGTTGCTGTCAGAGTCATGACTTTTACGGCAACTTGGTAGCCGTTTAATGACGGCCCGCTAGCACAAATAAGACTACCGCGAGAGCAAAAGTGAGCACACCGCTGGTGAGCGTGAAGAATCCAAGGGCCACCAGACCGCGCAAGGCTGTTTCCCAGCGGGGGGAAGTTTTGAAGAACTGCATCAATGTGAAGATCCCGTATGCGCTTGCGATGACCGTAAGCCAACTACGAGTGGATGGAAGCCAGTACCCAATTGGTAGCGCGAAAGCCATAATCACGAAAGACTGTGCAGTCAAATAGGTTGTGATAACCAGCCATTCTGGGTAATTTAAATTTCCAATGCGACGAAATGCCAACTTGAAAGAAATGGCTTCCCATGGCAATAAAATTACAGTTGTCGCCGCATAGTGTCGATTCATCCAATCCTTGACCACTGCTAGATTATTGAGTAAAGAATCTAAATAAATATGCCCGCTTGCCTTCGCTCCAATGGCCATTTGTTGACTATCGGAGAGTCCTGCACTCATCAGATCGCCTTTTGTAAAATATTTAGCGAGGAATAGCATTATAGTCGTCATAATCATCACAAGCATTAATGGTTTGACGTGACGAGCGCGACGACCCTCTATATAATCGCGAATAAATACACCTGGCTTTATCATCAAGCTCTTAAGTGAGTAAAAAATACCACGATCCATGTGCAGCAAGCTGTGCTCCATTTCGTGACCAATAAAGTGCCAATCGATGCGGTGGGTAGGCGTAGGTTGGCCGCAGGTTGGGCAGAACTTTTGGTTGGGTACATCAATGTCGCGATTGCAGTTTGCGCATTGGTTGGCTTGGCTCATCTCAAACTCCCAGTCTGGCCCTAGTATAGATTGGATGATCAGATAGTAGGCAATTACCTTGACGAATACTAGAGCACCCGATAAGTGAGCCTCGTGCTTTAAATTGCAGATATAATCAATGAAATTCTACCTAACACCAAGTTAAGTTGGCCAACGAGTGTAATCATCAAGTCAAGTGGATTAAACTAATAATTCACAATTGGGACTTACACCAAACTGCGTTCAGCCGAGATGCGCCAGGGCCTGTTCGAGATCGGCCACGATGTCCTGGAGATCCTCGATGCCCACGGAGAGCCTCACCAATCCGTCGGTGATGCCGGCCGCCAGACGATGCTCTCGGGCCATGCTGGCGTGGGTCATGGAAGCGGGGTGGCTGATGAGCGTCTCCACGCCGCCCAGGGATACGGCCAGGCCCGCCAGATGCACGTTGTTCATGACGATGCGTCCCGCTTCGATTCCGCCTTTCAGTTCGAAGGCGATCATGGAGCCGGGCCCCGCCATCTGCCGCTTGGCGAGCTCGTACTGGGGATGGCTAGGCAGGCCCACGTAGCTCACCCATTCCACGGCGGGGTGCTGGGCCAGCCATCCGGCGATGACCTGCGCGTTCTCCTGGGCGCGCTCCACGCGCAGCGCCAGCGTCTTCAGGCCCCGGCTCACCAGGTAGGCCTGGTGAGGATCCATGTTGGCGCCCAGGTTCACGAGCATGGCCCGAATCTGCTTGTGCAGGGCTTCTGTCTTGGTGATGACGATGCCGCCCACGATATCGGCGTGGCCGTTGATGAACTTGGTGACGGAGTGCAGGACCACGTCCGCGCCCAGATCCAGGGGCTTCTGGAGATGCGGGCTGGCGAAGGTGTTGTCCACCACCAGTAGCGCGCCCGCCGCATGGGCGATCTCCGCCGCGCCGGCAATGTCGGTGACGGACATGGCGGGATTGGAGGGCGATTCCACGTAGACCAGCTTGGTGTTGGGCTTCATGGCCTTGCGCAGGTTCTCCAGATCGGAGGTGTCCACGTAGGTGCTCTCCACCCCGAAACGGCTCATGTGCTTTTCCATCAGGCCGCGACTGGGGCCATACACGGAATCGGTGCTCACCATGTGATCGCCCGCGCTGAGCAGCGCCAGGTACACGGTGCTGACCGCGCCCATGCCGCTGGCCATGGCGGTGGCGCCGAACCCGTTTTCAAGTTGGGCCACATTCTCTTCCAGGGCGGCAGTGGTGGGATTGCCGATGCGGGTGTAGATGTAGCCGTCCTCCTTGCCCGCGAACCGGTCGGCGCCCTGCTGGGCGTTGCGGAAGGCAAAGGTGGAAGTCTGGTAGATGGGCGTCACCACGCTGCCGTGCGCATCCTCCCGGATGCCTGCGTGAACGAGCTTGGTGTTGAATCCCTTCGAACGGGTGTCCATGAATGCTCCTTGGGGCCGATCAGGCCGTCGATGTTTCGAAAAAACGTGCGCGGGTCGTCGCCCGAACCTGGCCGCTCTGGATCAGTCTAGCGGCCATAGCGTGAATGGGCCCGCATCGGGATCGTCGCTCGCCCACCACGGTCGCCTTTTGATCAAGCGCCACAGGAAGCGAATGTGAAGATCGGCGATGACCGCGTCCATGCCTTCCGCCAGGAGGGCCTGCACCATGGTTCCGAGGCCTGCATCAATGGGCGTGGCCACCGCATCCACAGGTGCCTCCCTGCAGATCGGCCAATTGGTTGGCGGCAAGCCGCGCCAGGGCTTCCTCGGGAGTGCAGCCTTCCTCCACGCGACAGACGCGAATCCCGGCCTGTTGGAGGGCCCGCACCGCACCGGCCCCCATGCCGCGCACGATGACGACCTGGCAATCGTGCAGCAGCCTGGCGAAGGCGCCGTGATCGTGGCCGTGGGAACCGCCTGTGTGCCCGTGCCCATGGAGAGCCCCCGGTTCCGCATGATCGTGACCATGGTGCGCGCCATGAGCTGCCTGCGCGTTCTCACGCACCTCCCGGTGCAGCACGGCGGCCCCTTCGGTTTCGAGAACCAGGAATCCTTTGCTGCGGCCGAAGTGCGCCGAGATGGACACTCCATCCATGGTGGGGAAAGCGACGTTCATGGGAGCCTCGTTTCTGCGCTGGG
The DNA here is from genome assembly GCA_021287085.1 of Bacillota bacterium. Classification (GTDB taxonomy): domain Bacteria; phylum Acidobacteriota; class Holophagae; order Holophagales; family Holophagaceae; genus JAYREN01. Next base: position 3,803 of record JAJTBC010000286.1, read on the forward strand.
AACCGATCCTGCCTCCGCTAGCAGCATTCGCCCCGAACCGCATCCTGAATTATGAGCATATGCTCACAATCTGACAACCGGAACAGGATCTTTTTCCTGGGGTGAATCGTGTTCGCAGCCTTCCGGGCCAGGGGTGCGGAAGACGCCCCCTTCGATGCGCAAGGCGCATCCTTCCACCAGGGCTTTGGTGACCTTGCGGTGCGCCATGTCCAGAACGCGCCCGAAAGTGGCCCGCGAAACGCCCATGCGCGCCGCCGCCTCCCGCTGATAGAGGCCTTCCTTGTGGGCGAGTCGCAGCGCTTCCAGTTCCTCGACCGTGAGCCCGACTTCCTCCAGCGCAGAAAGAGGCACCGCCCGCGGCTTGAAGTAGGTCGCGCCGGGCATCTCCTCCACACGCTTGCAGCAGGGACGACGAGCCAAAGAATCCTCCAGGCCCAGTGTCGAGGTACGGCCCGGTGTTTCGCAAGACCTCCCAGGGTATAGGTCATCCCCTCAAACGGCCGACAGGGGAACGCTTCGTCCCCCCGTCGTGTAGTCGAGCGTTGCCATCCGCCAAAGCAGGGAATGGGGACAAGACAGTCGTCACATTAGACACCTGGTGTCTTGCTATCCCATGATTCATGGAGTTCAGCCACTGCTATCAGTGGTCGCATGGGCTGCACGACGCATAAATCTATGGGAAGATTGCAACATGGACCAAGCACCGCTT
>JAJTBC010000298.1 GCA_021287085.1 Bacillota bacterium
GCATCCTGCTCATCCACCAGAAACTTTCGGAAGTCATCGCCGAACACGGCCCCACCTTCATGGCCGTGGAATCGCCTTTCGTGGAGAAGAACGCCGCCACCGCGTTGAAGCTGGGCCAGATCCGCGGCGGCGTGCTGCTCACCGCGGGCCTGCACGGTCTGCCCGTGGGGGACTACAACCCCATGCAGGTGAAGAAGGCCGTCAGCGGCTAAGGCTGGGCCGACAAGCTCCAGGTGGGAAAGATGGTGATGATGCTCCTGAACCTCGCGGAACCGCTCCCCGCCGACGCCGCCGACGCCGCCGCCGTAGCCATCGGCCACCTCCTCGCCACGCGCAGAGGATGAAGCTTCGTGGCTCCTCGTTTTTGACGCAACGAAGGTGTACCTTGGCGAACATGGGAGCCTTTCCATGATCCGCATTCGCCCCTATGCCTTGTCCGACGCGCCTTCGCTCTTCGAGGCTGTACGGGAATCCATTGACACCATGTCCGCGTGGCTGCCCTGGTGCCATGAGGGCTACAGCTTTGAAGAGTCAGAAGTTTGGGTGAAATCGCAGGTTCAAGCCTTCAAGGAGGGCTCCGAGTATGCTTTCGTGATCCTTTCCGAAAGCGAGCGCTTCCTGGGCGGCTGTGGGCTCAACGCCCTCGATCTGGCCAACGCCAGGGCCAACCTCGGCTATTGGGTACGAGCCTCTGCCAGAGGCCAAGGCATCGCCACCGAGGCCACTCGGCTCCTGATCCAGTGGGCGTTCCAGAACACCCCGTTCCACCGCTTGGAAATCCTGGCGGCCACGGGAAATGGCGCCAGCCTTCGCGTGGCAGAAAAGGTGGGCGGCCACCGCGAAGGCCTGCTCCGCGACCGCATCCGGGTGCGCGATCAGGTGCAGGATGGTGTGTTGTTTTCGGTGCTCCGCACGGACCCGCGTGCATTGTAAGGCCTGGCTTAAGCCTTTTCCCCTGCGTTTATACTCGAAGCACGTGCACGCCAACCTCACCCTTTCTCTTGGAGCCCTCATGCGCCGCTTGATGCTTTTTGTGTTCCTCGGTGCGTGCGTGGTACTGGGCGCGCAGAATCCCGTGCGATCCCGATCGGAAGCGTCGGCACCGCCGCCCCAGGCTGCGCCCGTGGTGGAAGCGCCCGTGATCTACCAGGACAAGGAACTGTTCCGCATTCGCACGCGGCTGGGCAGCTTCACGCCGGAAGCCAGGGCCCGCGCCATCACGGAGCGCATTCATCGTTTGACCGACGATCCCTTCGCCGCGCTGCCCGCGTTGCAGGTGGCGGATCAAGGCACCACTTCGGACGTGTTATGTGGCGACACGGTGCTGATGACGCTCACCGAAGAAGACGCCAAAGCCGAAGGCATGCCCCGAAGCGAACTGGCTCAGGATCGGGCCACCAAGCTCCAGGCGACGCTTCATAACCAAGCCTGGAGAGAGCGTGTGAAGGATCTGGCCTTCGCTGCTCTTTGGACCCTGCTGGTCACCGTGGTGGGGTTCCTGGTGCTCAAAGGGGTGAACTACCTCTTCGGGCGGCTGCGGGCGCGGGTTCTGGCCATCCCCGAGAACGAGTTCCGGCGCCTGCGGCTCCAGCGCCTTGAACTCATCGGCGCGCAGCGAATGCGCTCCCTGACGCTGACGGGATTGACGTTTCTCAAAGCCCTGATCCTGGTGACGCTGGGCTACGTTTACCTCTCGCTGGTCTTCAGCTTCTTCCCGACCACCAAGGGGCTGGCGACCCGACTGCTGCAGTTGGTGATGAATCCGCTGCAAGTGGTCGGCAAGGCCATTCTCAGCTACTTGCCTAACATCATCTTTCTGGTGCTCATCGCCGTGGGTTGCCATTACCTGCAGAAGCTCATGCGCCTGATCTTCCGGGGCATCGAAACCAGGGCGTTGCGCATCAACGGCTTCCATCCCGATTGGGCCGACCCCACCTTCCGTCTGGTGCGGATCTTCATCTTCGCCTTTGGCCTAGTGATGGCTTTCCCCTACTTGCCGGGATCGGGCTCCGAGGCCTTCAAGGGCGTTTCGCTACTCTTCGGTGTGCTGTTCAGCCTCGGCTCGTCGGGAGCGGTGAGCAACGTCGTGGCGGGCATTCTTATCACCTACATGCGCCCCTTCAAGGTGGGGGATTGCATCTCCGTGGGCGAAGTCACCGGCGAAGTGGTGGAAAAGGAAATGCTGGTGACGCGGCTCCGCACGCCCAAGCAAGTGGACGTGACCATTCCCAACGCCACCATTCTTACCAGCCAGGTGAAGAACTTCAGCACCATGGCCAAGGAGCGCGGCGTGATCCTGCATACCACGGTGACCATCGGCTACGATGCGCCCTGGCGCACTGTTCACGCGCTGCTGATCGCGGCGGCGGAAGCTACGGAAGGCCTGCTGAAAGATCCCAAGCCCTTCGTTTTGCAACCCAGCTTGGATGATTTCTACGTGTCGTACCAGATCAACGCCTACACGCAAACCCCTTTGATCCAACCCAGGCTCTATTCCGATCTGCACACCAACATCCAGGAGAAGTTCAACGAAGCGGGCGTCGAGATCATGAGCCCCCACTACCGCGCCCTGCGGGAAGGCGGCCAGACCACCATTCCCGCCGATTACCTGCCCAGCGATTACGTTTCACCGGCCATTCGCATCGAAAAGGTGGAAACGAAGGCCTAGCCAGCCAATGGCACGTACGCCAAAAGGGCACCCGTGGGGTGCCCTTGGTTTTTGTCGCGCTCGCGGTGGATCCGGTTTCCGTCGCGGCGGAAGGGGCTCGTAGGTGTATGGCCCCGTTGGGTTGAAGCAGGCGATGATGCCGACTCTTCCCCTAAGGTAGGCCTGACAGAGACCTCATCAAGGGGAAAATTTCGCCGAGGCAAGCTGGGCGCGCAGCCCTTCCGCGTCGGTAACAGGGGCGAGACAGCTTTGGCCTCGACACAGGTACACCGCGGGTTGGCCATCAATGGGACCGCGATCCTCATGCAAAGGCAGACCTGAATTTGGCGTCACGAGGGAAAGAACCATGCCGGGATGATAAGCGCTTCGAGCGGCGGTGAGCAGCGCCTGGGTGCGGTGGTCCTTCAGTTCGCCCGCTACCACCACT
>JAJTBC010000036.1 GCA_021287085.1 Bacillota bacterium
CCCGCCAGCAGCACCGCGCCGGGACAGGCTTCCCGCGCCCAGGCCAGCAGCTCGAAGCTCCGCTTGCGGTTGAAGGTGAACATGGAAACGCCGATGAGCGACGGGTTCCGGTGCCGGAAATACGCCAGCACCTCTTTGCGCGACAGCCCGGAGAGATTGGCGAGATGGCAGCGGTGGTCATGGCGGGCCAGCGCCGATTGCAGGTAGCCCAGGCCGATGGGCAGGAAGCGCATCCATTCGTCGCCGAATCCGCTGCGGGGGGCGCTGTAGACCAGCAGAGCTTCAGGGTTCACGGAGCAGGTCCTGGGGAAACGGGAATGATCGGAGAAGAAATGGAATTCGTGCTGGACGCGGGGCGCCCTGTGAATCCTAAACTGTATCCCTATCCTGAAACGATAAAGGTCCCGGAGGTTCCGGTGAGCACCACCCTGAAAAGCCCAGAGGAGATCCGAGAGCTGATCGCTCAGGCCTGCGATCGGCGGGAGCTGTTGATTCTCGCCACGCCCTATCTGCGCTTCGAATCCAGCTTCGTGGCGCTGGAGGGATCGGAGCTGCACGCCTTGGCCACCATGAGCCGCGATGATGCGGTGTACGGCCTCAATACCCAGGATCTGCGCATCCGCTTCCCCAAGGATCTCGGGTTCGTGGAGGGCCAGGTGCAGATGCTCGGTCTGGGACTGAGGGAAGGCCGACGCACGGTGCGCCTTTCCCTGCCCAAGCTGGTGCAGGAGAGCGAGCAGCGGGTGGCCTACCGCGTGCAGCGGCTGGGGCGCGTGGAAGTCACCCTCAGCACGCCCAAGGCTGATCTCTACACTTCCACCCTTCAGGATCTCAGCGTCACCGGCGCGCGCCTGCACCTGAACCGCGACCTGCCCGAAAACGCCCTGCACATGGGCGATCGCATCCTGGTGACCATTCCTTTCGGCGACAGCGCCCTGGCGAGCCCGCTGCGCATCCAGACCACGGCGCTGGTGCGCCACTTCCGAGGCCGTGGGCTGGGCATCGAGTTCCAGCCGGAACTGGACCCCGCGCTGCGGGATCCCCTTTCGCGGTGGGTGTTCACCAAGCGCGAAGAGGACCGTGACCGCTTGGCGCGACGCCTGGAGCAGGGCCCCAGGAGCGAAGCCACACGCCCCTCCCATGCGGAGATGGGCATCCTCTTCATCAGCGCCGATGCGGAGCTGGAGGTGGAAGTGCGCCAGTCCCTGGAATCGGTGCGGCCGCTCATCCGCGTGCAACCCACCGCCCAGGCGGTGAAGGAGGCCTTGTCCTCCAAGCCCGTGCTGGCCATCTTCCATGTATCCAGCGCAGGGCTGGATGAACGCCGTCGGCTGAAAACCCTCATGGAGATCGCCAATCGCCGGGTGCCCGCCCTGGTGCTGGGCACGAACCTGGACGGAGCCGCCCTCTTCGAGCTGGCCAGTGAATGGAAGGCCTCCAGCGCGGTGCGCTGGGAGAAGGAACGCAGCGAATTCCTGCGTCGCCTCGTGCAGGGCATGATTCGTCGTCACGCCCATGCCGCCGATGGCCCCATGCTTCCCCAGGCGCTCGCCGAGAGCGAGGTTCCATGAATTTGAACGCTGCGGACATCCTGCGCGGCGAGGCCCGCCAGGAGGCCCTTCTGGATCTCTGCGAACGCAAGCAGCGATGCCTGCTGACGACTCCCTATCTGGCCTTGGAATCGCGCTTCATCGAACGACGGGAGCAGGAGCTTCGCATCAAAACCCAGCTGGGTCCCGATTCCGCCAGGCACACCCTCGGTCGCCAGCCCTTCAAGATCCGCTTCAGCTGGGGCCTCACCATGTATGCGGGCCAGACCCGCCTGCTGGGCTACGAGCAGGATGAGAAGGGCCGCTA
>JAJTBC010000059.1 GCA_021287085.1 Bacillota bacterium
GTTCCTCCAGGAGCCGGAACGGAAGAAGCCCGGGGGGTGAGGACGCGGATCCGTTTCGGGACGCCCGCTCTCAGCGGTATTCATCCTCGGGCTCCTGTTTTACCCTGACTGCATGGCCGCTTTTGAATCCTTCGTCGCCGAGCGCTATCTGAAGACCCGCCAGAAGGGGGCGTTCGTGCGCACGCTCATGCGTTACGCCCGCTGGGGCATCGCCTTGGGCGTGTTCGTGCTGGTGGTGGCCCAGGCCCTCATGAACGGCTTCCGCGAAGAGATCCAGGCCAACCTTTTCGCGGCCACGGGGCATTTCACGGTGTTCTTCTTTTCGGGCGATCTGCCTGACACTTCCAAGGCGCTGAGCACGCTGCGGGCTTTGCCCCAGGTGAAGGCGGCCAGCGCCATGCGCTTCGAGCGGGGCTTGCTGAAGTCGCAACTGGAAGGCGCGCCCGTGGAGGCGGTGGCGGTGAAGGGCATCGATCCCACCTCCGCGCGAGGCACCTCCAATCTGCTGGACAGCCTGGCGCCCAAACCCCTGGAGCAGTTGCAGGAAGGCGAATTGCTGGTGGGCAAGGATCTGGCCCGCAGCGTGGGATTGCGGGTGGGGGATCGCGTGAGCATCGCCTTCATGCGCCTGGATCTGGGCCTTTCGGGGCTTCAGCCGCGATTGGTGGGGTTCAAGGTGGCGGGCATCTTCGAAAGCCACAACGGCGAATACGATCAGCGGTGGGTGTTCATCCACCTCAATGACGCGAAACGGCTGGCGGCCACGGATCAAGCGGAGTTCATCGAGGTGCGCGCCCAGAACATCGATTCCATCGAGGAGGCCAAGACGGCCGCCATGTCGGCGCTCAACGGCGCCGGGAAAGGGCCGTACGGCTCCACGGATCTGCGCGACACCAACCGGGCGCTGTTTTCGGCCCTCAAGTTCCAGCGCATCCTCTTCATGCTGATTCTGGCCCTCATCGTGGTGCTGGCGGCCTTCAACATCGTGGCCATCCTGGTGCTGTTCATCACGGAGAAGCGCCGCGACCTGGGGGTGCTGCTGGCCCTGGGCGCCACGCCACGCCAGATCCAGCGCATCTTCGAACATCAGGGCGTGCGCATCTGCCTGGTGGGAACCGCCTGGGGATTGGGCTTGGCGCTGCCCACCTGCTGGGTGCTGGATCATTGGAAGCTGGTGAAACTGCCGCCTTCCCTCTACGACTTCATCACCTACGTGCCCTTCAAGCTGGCCGTGATCGATGTGGTGATGGTGGCCATTTTCCCCTTGCTGGTGGCCTGGTTCGCTTCGCGCTATCCCGCCCGCCGCGCCGCCCGCATGAATCCTGTGGATGCGCTCCGCGCTGAGTGAGACGCCCCTTTCTTCTTTCTTTCCTTGAGACCGCGCCATGGCCCTTCCCATCGAACCCCTGAAACACCCCTATCTCTTCGTGGACACCGAGACCGGCGGCCTCGATCCGGCGCGGCACAGCCTGCTTTCCCTGGGCCTGGTGCTGGGGGACGAGGGCGAAGTGCGGCACAGCCTGGAGCTGTTCTTGAAGCACGACACCTATGTGGTGGATGGCTCGGCCATGAAGGTGAACCGCATCGATCTCGCCAAGCATCATGCCGCAGCCATGGATGGCCCTACGGTCATGGCGGTGCTGGACGTGTTCCTCGATCAGTATTTCCCATGCAAGAACGAGCCCATCTTCCTCGTGGGGCATAACGTGGCCTTCGACCGGGAGTTCCTGGCGCGCTTCTGGAACAGCCAGGGGCGGGCCTTCGAACCGCGCTTCAGCCATCGCCTCATCGA
>JAJTBC010000099.1 GCA_021287085.1 Bacillota bacterium
CTCTTCTGCTTGTTGGATGATCGAACCCTCAGATAAAGCGATCCCTGCCTTTATCCTGTTCATCCTGCCATCCTGTTTTTCATCTTTTTCCTGTGAGATCTGAATCCTAGATCCGATCCAGTTCCAGCAAGCCTTCGGGGGGATCGATCTCGATGCGCTTGTTGGGCAGGTCCAGGCTGAACCAGGCTTTGATGTAGGGAATGTCGCGCTGACCAAAGCGGCCTTTGCGCAGATCGCGCATCACCACCATGTCGTAGCCCATGGGCGTGGGGTCGAGGCGCAGCACTTCACCGATCTTTTCGCCCTGCATGAAGACCTCGCAGCCGATCCACTGATGGCGGAAGCTCTCGCCCGCCTCCAGCTCCTCGTGGTCTTCAGGTCGCCAAAGGGCCCAGCCTTTGTAGGGTTCGGACGTGGTGCGATCCGAAAACTCTTCGAAGGCTACGCAGGCCCGGTCCTGATGCCAGCGGAAGCTGCGCACATGCACGGGGAAGGCCGGCGAGGAGGCTTTGGCAGCGTGGTCCAGGACCATATCGGGCGGCGCCAGCACGAGCTCGGTCATGGTTTTGAGCTTTTCCGGCTCGTCCATGATCTGGTGGAGCAGGAACTCGCCTTTCAGGCCTTGTACCTTGGCGAGATGCGCCAGCAACAGCATCAGCGGCTCCGTCCGCTGCGTGCGGGGCGGTCGCCTTCTTCTTCGAAAATCTCCAGGCTCACCCGCAGACCGGCCTTGTCGCCGGCGGCCTGGCAGAGGGTGCGAAGGGCGCTGATCATGCGGCCGCTCTTGCCGATGATGCGGCCCCGATCCTTGGGATCGGCGTGAATCAGCACTTCCTGACGGCGTCCTTCGCCCTGGATCTCGATGCGCAGGGCTTCTGGATGATCCAGCAAGGGGGTGAGCACGTCGCGCAGAAAGGCGTCCAGATTCATTGCTGCTCCGAAGGGAAGAAAAGAAACGCTTAATCCTACCGCACGAAAAGCCGGGACTGGCCCGGCCTTTCGGAATTCAAACGCGCATCGAGTTAGAGGATCGCGTGCTTCTTGAAGAGATCCTGGACGGTCTTGGAGGGACGGGCGCCCTTCTGAATCCAGGACTTGGCCTTGTCGGCATCGATGCGGATGGTTTCGCCGAGGGTGGAAACGGGATTCACGAACCCGATGATTTCCAGGGCCTGGCCGGTGGGAATGCGATCGTTCTCAGAGACGACGATGTGATAGAAGGGCCGCTTCTTGGCGCCGTTTCGAGCAAGACGGATAGACAGCATCAGGAACTCCTTGAGCTAGCCAGTTTACCTCGTTGGGGGGCGAATCCCAAGCGTTAATTACGATTCAGCCGGAACCGCCCGCCTCAAGCTTGGATCAGACCGGCATCGGTGGCTCGTTTCCATGGCTGGTCTTCGCTTAACCTCCGGCGTCCTTGAAGCGTGAAGGGGCCTTCTTGCTGGGTTTGTCCATGACGTTTCAGCGGGCTTCCATTCTTCCGCAGGTTTCGAAGTCCCTTTCCTGCCATCATGAAGCCTATTCTTGCGAGGTTTTTCATGCGCTCTCTTCCTCTCTTTCTTGCGGCCTCCCTGATGTCCATAGGGCTGGTGGGACAGACCCCCGCCAAAGGCGCCAAGGCCGCCAAACCCGCACCCAAGCCTGCGCCCAAAGCGGCGCCTGCGCCGAAAGCCGGGCCTTTGACCGTCGGCGATGCGGCTCCCGCATTGAAGGTGGGGCGCTGGGTGAAGGGCGGACCTGTGGCCTCTTTGCAGAAGGGCAAGGTCTATGTGGTGGAGTTCTGGGCCACCTGGTGCGGCCCCTGCCGGGAGACCATTCCCCATCTCACCAAGATGGCCAAGGCCCACGCGGGCAAGGCGACCTTCATTGGCGTGAACGTGTGGGAACGCGGAGCGGGTCCCGCGCTGGAAAAGAGGGTGGATGATTTCGTCAAAGAGATGGGCGACAAGATGGATTACGCCGTGGCCCGCGACTCGGACAACGTGATGGCCAAGACCTGGATGGAAGCGGCCCAGCAGCGGGGCATTCCCGCCGCGTTCATCGTGGATGCCAAGGGCCTGATCGCCTTCATCGGCCATCCCGGCGAAGACGACTTCGAGAAGATCCTGGATGAAGTCATCGCGGGCAAGTACGACCTGAAGGCCGCCAAGGCCAAGGCTGAAAAGGAAGCCGCGGAACAGGCGGCCCTGGAGGCCAAGGCCCTTGCCACCGAAGCCGCCTGGGAAAAGGCTTCCCCGGCCATCAATGAGGCTGTGAAGGCCAAGGATTGGTCCAAGGTGCTGACCTTGGCCGATGCCGCCCAGGCCGAGGCTCCCGGATTGGCCGATCACCTGAAGCGTCCCCGGTTCCTGGCCCTGGCGGCCACGGACCCGGCCAAGGCCCAGGCCCTCATCGACGAAGCTCTCAAGACGCCTTCCGTGCAGTCCTACATGGAATCCGCGATCCTGATGAGCGAAAACGGCCTCGACAAGAAGTGGTCCGAACAGGCCCTCACGCTCATCGACAAGGCCGTGGCCCTGGAGCCGCGCATTGCGCCCAACGTGGGCCCCTACCGTTTCAACGCGGTGCTGCATCACGACATGGCCAAGGCCAAAACCATCTGGGATGCCGCCAAGACGCCCGCAGAGAAGGTGAAGCTGGCTCCCATTGTGGTGGCTCAGGATGGCGTGGACAAGGCTTGGCTGGAATCCGTGACTGCCACGCTGGAGGAGACCCAGAAGGGCGGCGAGCCCAATCCCAGGGCCGCGATGGCTTTGGCCGAAGCCTACTACAAGCTAGGCCGGAACAAGGAAGCGGTGACCACCTTCCAGAGCTTCCTGGACTTTGCCAAGAACGCCGGCGCACCGGCTCAGTTCCTGAAGGAAGGCGAAGAGACCCTCAAGAAGTACCAGGGCGGCAAGTAGCCAGATCGCTGTTGCAACACGCACCGCATTGGGGACCGCAGAGATCATGCGGTCCCTTTTTTCAGAACGGCAAGCCTGGCATGCCGCCGGGCATTTTCCCGGCCATGGCCTTCATGCGCTTCATGAAGCGGGGGTCGTTCATCTGGCCCATCATCTTCTTCATTTCCAGGAACTGCTTGAGCAGCTGATTGACCTCGTGCACGGGGCGGCCTGATCCGGCCGCGATGCGGCGCTTGCGCTTGGCATCGAGAATGGCGTGGTTGCGCCGTTCCTTGGGCGTCATGGAGGTGAGGATGGCTTCGAGATGCTTCATGCGCTTGTCCGTGGCCACCTGGGCGATCTGATCCTTGATCTGGCCCATGCCGGGCAGCAGGCCCAGGATCTTCTGCATGCTGCCGAGCTTGGCCACCTGCCGCATCTGGCCCAGCATGTCGTCGAGGGTGAACTGGTTCTTGGCCAGGCGCTGGGCCATGGCCTCGGCTTCCTTCTCGTCGATCTTTTCCTTGGCGTGTTCGATGAGGGTCAGCACATCGCCCATGCCCAGGATGCGTTGGGCCATGCGATCGGGATGGAAGCGTTCGAAATCGTCGAGCTTTTCACCGGAACCCACGAATTTAATAGGCTTACCTGTGACGTGCTTGACGCTGAAGGCCGCGCCGCCCCGGGTATCGCCATCGGCCTTGGTGAGAATGACGCCGGTGATGGCGAGCTTTTCGTGGAAGGCGGAAGCGGAGCGCACGGCGTCCTGGCCGGTCATGGCATCGGCCACGAAGAAGATCTCGGTGGGTTCGCAGACGGCCTTGATGCGGGCCAGCTCCTCCATGAGCGCTTCGTCCAGATGCAGGCGGCCCGCGGTGTCGAGGATCACCACGTCCCAGCCCTTGGCGCGGGCTTCGTCCACCGCCAAGGTGCAGATCTTCACCGGATCGCGCTCGTCGGTGCGGAAGCTGGGAACCCCCGCATCCTTGGCCACCACGTGCAGCTGTTCGATGGCCGCAGGGCGATACACATCGGCGGGCACCAGCAAGGGCGAATGGCCGTTCTTCTTGAGGAATTTCGCCAGCTTGCCGCAGGTGGTGGTCTTGCCCGCCCCTTGCAGGCCCGCCATCATCACCACCGTGGGCGGCTTGGAGGCGAAATCCAGTGGTTTTTCAGGGGCCACGCCGCCCATGACTTCCGTGAGTTCCTGATAGACGATGTCGATGAACTGCTGGGCGGGATTGAGCCCTTGCAGCACCGAAACCCCCTTGCCGTCCTCGCCCTGGGTGAGCGCCTTTTCCTTCACCCTCTGGAGGAAGCTGCGGGCCACCTGCACATGCACGTCGGCTTCCAGCAGGGCCATGCGCACTTCTCGCAGGGCGTCCTCGATGTTCTTTTCCGTCAGCCGCGCCTCGCCACGGAGGCTTTTCATGGCCTTGCTGAGTTTGTCGGTGAGGGATTCAAACATGAGGCTTCCTGCCAAAACTCCATCCTATCGTTCCGAGGGAGGAATTGCGGCATCCAAAGCCTCAAGAGAGGTTTCCATGGCGAATCGTCTGGCCGCATCCACCAGCCCCTACCTGTTGCAGCACGCCCACAACCCCGTGCATTGGCAGCCCTGGGACGAGGCCGCGCTGGCCCAGGCCAAGGCCGAGCAGAAGCCCATTTTCCTTTCCATCGGCTACAGCGCTTGCCACTGGTGCCATGTGATGGAACGGGAGAGCTTCGAGCATGAAGGCATCGCGGCCCTGCTCAACGCCCATTTCGTGCCCATCAAGGTGGATCGGGAAGAGCGCCCCGATCTCGACGACATCTACATGGACGCGGTGCAGGCCCTCACGGGGCGCGGTGGTTGGCCCATGAGCGTGTGGCTCACACCCGATCTGAAGCCCTTCTATGGCGGCACGTATTTCCCCCGAGAATCGCGCGGCGGCATGCCGGGCTTCGGCGCTCTGCTGGAGCGCATCGCGGAGCTGTGGCGGGAACGGCGGGAGGATCTGGAGCGGGATGCCAGCGAACTGACGGAAACCTTGATGCGTCAGGGCCAAAGTGCCACAGGGCGCGGTGTTCCGGGGCCTGACCTGTTCAATACCGCGCTGGCCTCGTTGCGCCAGAGCTTCGATGCGCGCTGGGGCGGCTTCGGCCCCGCGCCCAAGTTCCCGGCCCATTTCGCCGTGGACGTGATCTTGCGCCGAGGCACGGAAGCGGATCGCGCCATGGCGCGGCGCACCCTGGACGCCATGTGGGAAGGGGGCATGTACGATCATCTGGGCGGCGGGTTCGCCCGCTACAGCGTGGACGAGCGCTGGCTGGTGCCCCATTTCGAGAAGATGCTCTACGACAACGCCCAGCTCGCGGGGGCCTACCTCGACGCCTACCGAGCCACCGGAGAGGCCCGCTACGGCCGTATCGCCCGCGAAACCCTCGACTACCTGTTGCGGGATATGCGGGATGGCGACGGGGGCTTCCATAGCGCCGAAGACGCCGACAGCGAAGGGGAGGAAGGCCGGTTCTACGTCTTCACGCCCGTGCAGATCGAAGCGGAACTGGGGCCCGAAAACGCCGCCCTGTTCAACGAAGCCTTCGGTGTGACGGCGCGGGGCAATTTCGAACACGGCACCAGTGTGCTGCATCGGTTTTCGGCCCCAAAGGATCTGGCGGAGCGTTTGGGCCTTGCGCAAGATGAACTGGAAGCGCGCCTGCGAGCCATGGCGGATCGCGTGCTGGCCGCGCGCAGCCGTCGCGTGCGGCCCGGCAAAGACGACAAGGTGCTGGCTGGCTGGAACGGGCTGGCCCTTTCGGCCCTGGCCAAGGGTGCCCAGGTATTGCAGGAGCCGCGCTATCTTAGGGCCGCCACAGAATGCGCGACCTTCCTTCAGGACGTGCTCTGGAAGGAAGGCGTGCTGCTGCGGGCGTATCGGGCGGGCACGGCGCACGTTCCTGGATTCTTGGAAGACTATGCCGCCGTGGCCGATGGGCTGGTGGACCTCTACGAAGCGAGCTTTGATCTCCAGTGGCTGCGCTGGGCGGAAACCCTGATGGATACGGCGCTGGAGAAGTTCCAGAACGAGCGGGAAGGGGGCTTCTACTTCGCCGAGGCCCATCAGCCCGATCTGCTGTTGCGGCCCAAGGGGGGCTGGGACGGCGCCATTCCCGCCGCTTCCACCCTGGCCTGTCGCGCCCTGCTGCGCCTTTCGCGCCATCTGGATCGCATCGATTTCCGCGAGGCCGTGGAGCGTGCCTTGGCCGCCTCCCATCTGGCCCGTGCTCCTCGCGCTCACCTGGCGCTGTTGGCCGTGCTGGATGATGTGTTGCGGGAGCCCTTCGAAGTGGTGGTAGCGGGCGAACTGAAGGACCACCGCACCCAGGCGCTGCTCACCGCCGCTCGAAGCGCTTATCATCCCGGCATGGTTCTTTCCCTCGTGACGCCAAATTCAGGTCTGCCTTTGCATGAGGATCGCGGTCCCAT
>JAJTBC010000113.1 GCA_021287085.1 Bacillota bacterium
TGGGGATTTCATGAAGCAGCAACGCGCCCAGCAGCACCGTGGCCGCTTGCTGGAAGAGCAGGCCCAGGGAACCGAGGCTGGCGTTGACATGGCCGAAGCCCCAGGAAATGAGCCACCACGCGCCCACCTGGATGGGCAAGCCCAGGGCCAGCAACGCCAGCCAGGAGGAGGCGGGAAAGCCTCGGAAAGCCACGCCCTGAGCCGATCCCATGACGGCAAAGAAAACGCAGCAGGTGGCCACCACCACCAGCAACGCACGGCGGGCGCTGAGCGTTAACCGTGCTCGGGAAAGGGAAAGCATGTAGCCCGCGTACCCGAAGGAAGCCAGGAAGCCCAGCAATTCGCCCCTGCCTCCGCCCAGGCGTGCGCCCGCGCCCACGGCCAAGAGCGACGCGCCCCCCAAGGCCAAAGCTAGTCCCACCCATCCTCTCGCTTCCAGACGATGGCCCAGGAAGATCACGCTGATGAGGGACACCCAGAGTGGCGCGAGGCCCACCAGCAGGGTGGCGTTGGCGGCGCTGGTGAAGTGGATGGCCGTGTGCCAGAGCCAAAGATCGGCGCTGAAGCAAAGGCCCCCCAGCATGGCCCAGAAGACGCCGCGTCGTTCATCGGCGTGGGGTCGCCCTTCCCGTAGCGCCAGCCAGGCAATGGTGGGCAGCGCGAAGAGCATGCGATAAAATCCCACGGCCACGGGGCTCACGCCAGCCGACCAGCGCACGAAGATGGCCGCGAAGCCGAGGATGCCCGCACCGGAAAGCAGCGCGGCGAATCCCATGCGAGTGGTCGGATTCAGTTGGCCCAACGGCTCACCATCTCCCAGAGATCCTCGGTGCGGCAGTTGCCGTTGAGCAGGATCACGAACACGCGCAGTTGGCCATCGGGCATCTGAAGATAGCCGCATACGGAGCTGACGCCCGTGAGATGGCCCGTCTTGCAGCGGATGCGGCGCGCCAGGTTATCGTCCTTCACGCGCAGTTTCCAGGGCTCGCCGCCGATGATCTTCAGGCTGCTGACGAATTCGGGCCCCACTTCGAAATCGTTCCAGGCGGCCCGCAGCACGATGGCCAGCGTGCGGGCCGACAGGCGATTCTCTTTGCTGAGGCCCGATCCATCGGTGATGGCGATGGCATCCTTGTCGAGTTCCAGCGTCGCTTTGTAGAAGGCCTGGATGCGCGAGATGCCGCCGGCCCAGGAACCTTCGCCGAAACGTTTCACCAGCATCTCGGTCATGAAGTTGTTGGAGAACTTGTTGATGTCCTGCACCAGCTGACGCAGGGGCGGGGAAGGGAAAGCCATCAGCCTCGGAGGCGCAGCGGCTTCGCTGGCCCCGCCTTCCACCGCAATGCCAGCTTCCGCGAGGATCTTCCCGATGAGGGCCACGGCGAAAGGTTCGGGATCGTGCAGGATGCGACCGCGGTCGTCGCGGTTGAAGTTGACGGCCAGGGGCAGCACGGGTGGCGTGGTGTCGGCGCTGGTGTTCTCCCAACCCACGCCGTAACGCTGATGGTCGAAAGCGCTCTGATCCAGACGCACCTTGCCCGTGACGCGCTGCACGCCCTTGGCCTTCAGTTCCTGGGCCAGCATCCAGATGCGTTCGCGGGTGAAGAACGGATCGCCGCCGCCCTTGAACACCAGATCACCGCGCACGACTCCGTTCTGGAGATCGCCCAGCACCTCCGTGGAAAGCTCAAAATCGGGCTTCCACGTCTTCAGCATGGCGTAGGTGGAAACGACCTTGGTGGTGGAGGCAGGCGTGAGCGCCATGCCCGTCTGATGGCCTTCCAGCAGCCGACCTGTGGAGAGATCCCAAAGTCCGGCGGAAACCTTGACGCCTCGGGCTTCGAGACGATCCTTCCACACCTTGAACGAGGGCGCCTGGGCCGCAAGAGGCAGGGTGAGCAGAAGGAAGGCGATCAGGGTGCGGCGCAACGTCATTGAGTCTCCGTAGGCTTGTTCGATGGCGTGGGAGTGGTGGTGGGCACGGGGCTCATGCCGGGGCGCTGGAGGCCTCCAGGCACGCCCAGCAGGTTATCGGCTGCGGAAAAGGCCCACTCGGAATACATGGATTTCCCCTGGTAGACCCGATAGCTGTTGCCGTGGCTGGTGCTGCGCACGCCGACGATGGGCAGTCCGGTCTTGTCGCCCGAAGGGCCCGGCTGCACGGCGGTGATGAGATCCCATTCGCCGTTGGGGGTCATGGGGTCTTTGTAGAGCTTTCGGAGGACGGGCGGCTTGACCTTGAGCAGTTCTTCGAGCTTCAGGGGATAGCCGCCAGTGCGCTGCTGGTAGAGGCGGATGCCCTTGGCGATGGCCTCACCCCGGAAGACCAGCTCCGCCTCGGCTCCGCGCTGCACTTCCGCCACCACGGAAGGCATGGCCCGGGTGAGGAAGATGCCCATGACCAGGGTCAGCCCCAGGAGCATAGCCAGGATGTAGCCCCGCTGACCTGCGGGGACGCGGAGCAGGAAAGGTTGGGTGCGCCGTTTCATCCCCTTTCAGGGTATCAGCGCAGGCCGTGGCTCTGGAGGAAATCCAGGAATTCCTCCACCAGCCCGGGATCGAACTGGCTTCCCGCGCCGCGCCTCAGTTCCGCGATGGCTTCGCGAGCAGAGCGAGGAGCCTGGAAAGCGTTGCCATGCATGATGACCTCGAAGGCCTCCACCAGATGGATGATGCGGCTTCCCAATGGAATGGCTTCACCCTTGAGGCCTTCGGGATAACCCTTCCCGTCCCAGCGTTCGTGATGATGACGGATGATGCGCGGCACATCGAAGGGGAAATGGAAATCCTTGAGGAAGGTGGCGGCCAGCAGCGGATGGGTCTGCAGAAGATGCATCTCCTCTTCGCTGAGGTTGGGTTTAATCAGCAGGCCGGGATCCAGCAGGAAGGTGCCTACGTCGTGGAGAATGGCGGCGAGGCAGACCGCCTCGAGCTGCGCGGCGGGCAGCTCCAGGTGCAGCGCGAAGGATTTCGCCATCTGCGCAGTGCTCTGGCTGTGCTCGCGTAGGCGCGGGGCGCCACCCTCCACGGAACGCAGCATCTGGTGGCCCACGGCCAAGAAAGCGCGGTGGTACCGCTCGTGCAGCCGGATTTCCTGGAGATGGAAGCCCACCATGCGCCCGATGCGCTGGATGAGGCTTTGCTCCAGTTCGTTGAAGGGGCGAGGCTCTTGCCGGAAGGCCATGAGCAGATCGGGGCCTTCGCCTTCGCTGGCCAGCTTCACCGGCAGGCAGGTGAGCAGCGAACCCCCCAGGGGCTCCTGATCCATGAACTCCACGCGGGTGAAGATGCGCAGGCGGTCCGCGGGAAGGCGGCTCACATGCTGGGAGAGACGCGTCAGCACCTGCACCTTCAATTCCGGCGTCAGAGGTTGGCGGCTGTAGGCGAGCACCGGGCGGATCTCTTCCTCGTCGTGCATCCAAAGCGCCAGGGCGGTCAAGGGCACCATGGAAAACAGCAGGGCGGCCGCTTCCCAATAGAAGGTGCGCTGGTCCGGCAGGAAGAGGCCCAGGCGATGGGCTGGGGACGAGGGCGCAGGCTCTTCGGGGATGCTGGGTTCGGAATCCGGCGCAGGGGGCGGAAGGGCGGTGGGCACCATGGCTGCCGGAGGGGGCACCTTCACCTCCAACGCGTTGAGGATGTCCGGTTCGGGCGCCGCCATCTGCGGGGGTGTGAGCGGATCGCCGGCTTGCGCCCGATGCAGGGTTTCGGCGAAGTCCTGACAGATGGCCTGGGAAACGGATTCATCCTGTTCCAGGTCATAGGGCAGGTGACGCGTACGGTCCTTCTGCACCAGTAGTCCGATCCACTCGCCGCGGTCGAAGACGGGCAGCACCAGGAAACGTCGAGCTTCTTCCGCCTGACAGAACCGATCCAGTTCAAAGGCTGGATCGTTGCCATTCACCACAAAACCTCGACGCTCGCGGCCGAGGCGCAGGATCAGCGGCTCCATGGCATCCAGCCGCTCCGGTGGCGGGTAGGTTCTTGGCCAACCATAGTGGGAGATGAGATCGAAGGTGCCCTCCGCAGGCTCCCGCAGATAGATGGCCCCCTTGGTGCTTCCGACTTCTTCGAAACAGCGGTAGAGGATCTGGGAGAAGCGATGGATGAGCGGCTCGCCCAGGTGCAGCGCAAGAGGAAGCATGGGGTTGAGAATCCTTGGAAGGAAGGGATCGAAGCCTTGGAAATGAATCGACGGGGGAAGATCTCCGTTAAGTTTGGTCCAAGTCGGGCAAAAGGGGGAGGTAGGCATTTCCCCTATTCAAGAAAAGCCAGAGGTGGAGTGACCATAAAAAAACGGCCCCGAAGGGCCGTCGATTGAATCGCTACGGTAGGAACTAGAGCTTGGTGACGTTGACCGCCTGGGGGCCCTTCTGGCCCTGGGTCACTTCGAAGCTGACGCGCTGATTCTCGTCCAGGGTGCGGAAACCCTGGCTCTGGATGGCGGAGTGGTGGACGAAGAGATCCGCACCTCCTCCATCGGGGGTGATGAAGCCGAAACCCTTTTCGGCGTTGAACCACTTGACGGTGCCTTGTGCCATGACTGCTACCTATTGCCTTTTCGCCTGGGGATGTGATGTCGCATTGGTTCCTCCAGGCGAAGTTCCAAGGCGAATGAAAACAACCACGAGTGTGGTGCTGTTTTTCAGCTTGAACGGAATCTGAACGCAAATCCAGCTTTATTCCGAAAAAAATCAGCGACAGGTGCTTTTGGCATAACCGTTTCGTCCCGGTCCCTTACCTGCCGGATTCCCATCCGGCCGCGTACGTAAGGTTCAGCAGGGCCATGGCCCGGGTCACTTTGCCCACGCTGTTGCGGGTGGTGTTGGTGTGGGCGATGCCTCGCGCAATGAGGGCATCGAAATCGAAATTGCCTTCGTGGCTCAGATCGATGCACAGGGTTTCATCCTTGATCCACTCCGTGGGCAGGCGGTAGCCCTTCACGGGCACGGCGCTGACGATCACATCGGCCAGCTTCACGAAGGTTTCCAGATGCGCCTTGTCGGTGTGCTGGTGGCAGAGGATGGGCGTGGCCTTCAGGTTGGCGGACATGGCCGACAAAGGGCGTCCGATGCGAAGGCTGTCGTTGATGATGAGCACGGTCTTGCCAGTCAGGTAATCGTCTCCGAAGCCGCGCTTGATGACCTTGAGCACCGCACGGCCCGTGCAGGGCACCATGGCCCGACGATCCGCCCCGGCATCCACACGCTTTCGGAACTTGGTGAGGTAGCCGATGTTGATGGAGTGGAGCCCTTCGATGTCCTTGCCGGGATCCACGAGATCCATGATCTCGTCGTCTCTCAGCTCCCCGTAGTTCAGGGGATAGAAGATGAAGATGCCGTGGGTCTTGGCGTCCTGATTGAACCGGGCGATGGTCTTCACCATCTGCATGCCGCCGTCCACCACGTGATGATGGGCCTGGATGCCCAGATCCTCGCAATCCTTCACCAGCAGGTTGCGATACAGCACGCTGCCGGGATCCTCGCTGCCCAACAGGATCGCCAAGCCTGGGGCCTCGGGCAGTTCGCGCACGTTGCGGCGCACCAGTTCTCGATAATGGGCCGCCGTTTCGGCGCAGTCCAGCTTTCCGGTGCCAGCTCCGCTGCTCATGCTCACCTCGAAAACCATTCTAAGCTGGGTTCATGCGCTGGACGAAAAGCCGCCTCACCGAACTTCGGCATCGCTTGGGAGAAGCCTATCCCGATGCCCGCTGTGCCTTGGATCACCGCGATCCCTTCCAGCTGGTGGTGGCCACCATCCTCAGCGCCCAATGCACCGATGCCCGCGTGAACCTCACCACGCCGGCGCTTTTCGCTCGCTATCCCGATGCGCGCGCACTGTCTCAGGCGCAGTTGCCGGAACTGGAATCCCTCATTCATTCCACGGGCTTTTTCCGCAACAAGGCCAAGAACCTCGTGGGGCTAGGCCAGGCGCTCATGGCGAGGCACGGCGGCCAGGTGCCCTGCGAGGCCGGGGCCTTGGCCGCGTTGCCCGGCGTGGGGCAGAAGACGGCCAACGTGGTGCTGGCCAACGCCTTCGACATTCCGGCGCTGGCGGTGGATACGCACATCTTCCGCGTGGCGCGGCGCTTGGGGCTTTCCGAAGCCACCACACCGGAAAAGGTGGAAGCGGATCTGTGCCGCCTCTTTCCCGAATCCACCTGGATCGAACTGCATCACCAACTGATCTGGCATGGTCGCCGCACGTGCGATGCCCGCAAACCCGCGTGCGGCGCCTGCCCCGTGGCGGAGCTCTGCCCCACGGGATCGGGCCGCATCGCCGATCCCCACACGGGCCAGCCTGTAACCCCGGCTCCCGATACGGCCTCCACGCCCACCTTGCGGCCCAAGGCCGAAGGGCCCCAGCGCATCGTTTCCCTGGTGCCCAGCGTCACGGAGTTGCTCGCCCAGTGGGGCCTCGTCCAGAGGATGGCGGGGCGCACTCGCTATTGTGTGGAACCGCGCTGGATCCGCAATGCGGTGCCCGCGTTCGGCGGCACCAAGGATCCCGATATCGCGGGCATTCTCGCCCAGCGTCCGGATCTGGTGATCCTGGAGAAGGATGAAAACACCCTCGCAGCCGCCCAGGCCTTCGAGAAGGCCAAGGTGCCGGTGCCGGTGCTGGTGCTGGAGATCCGTTCCGTGGCCGAGGCTCGCGAGGCCTTGGTAATCCTGGGCCGCAGGTTGAATGCCGAGGACGCCGCCCGCCAGCACATCGCGGCCATCGATGCGGTGATGGAAAAGCCCCGAAGCTCGAAACGGCGCAGCCAGAGGCCGCGCACGCTGATTCTTGTATGGAAGGATCCCTGGATCGCCGCAGGCGAGGACACGTACCTGGCGGATCTGGCGCGGAGCGCGGGGTTCCGCCCCATCGGCGGCCAGGGTTATCCGCGCCTGGAGGACGCGGATCTGGAGGCTCTCGCCCCGGACGTGATCCTGCTGCCCACGGACCCTTTCCGCTTCAACGCCCGCCACCAGAAGGCTCTGACCCAGCGCTTTCCCGAAGCCATGGTGAAGGTGCTGGAGGGCAAAGCCCTCACCTGGATGCTCAGTCGCACGGCGGAAGGATTGGTGCGGCTGCGCCAGGAGCGAGCGACGATTCTGGCGTTGTAGGCCTCACAACGCGAGGATAGGATTTTCCGAGGCGCGGTCGACGCAGTCGGCGCAGCCCTTCCAGACAAGGCTCTCCATGAACCTCGAAATCCTCTCCTCTGATTCGTCTTCGATGTCGTGGTTCCGTCGCAACCGGTGGCTGACCCTCGCAGTGGTCGTGGGCCTGGGTGTGCTGGGCTACTTTGGGTTCCGCCCCAAGCGCGCGACCCAGCCTTCGGCCAGGGCCGTGCCCGTAACCATTGCCGTGGCGCGGAAGGGCGACCTGCCGGTGCGCTTCACCGCCATGGGCACGGTGACGGCCCTGAACATGGTGACCGTGAAAAGCCGCGTGGACGGCCAGTTGGTGAGGGTGGCCTTCCAGGAAGGCCAGTTCGTGCAGGAAGGCCAACTGCTCGCCGAGATCGACCCCAGGCCCTTCCAGGTGCAGCTCATGCAGGCCGAGGGCCAGCAGGCCAAGGATCAGGCCAGCTTCGACAACGCCTCCGCCGATCTTCGGCGCCTGCAAACCCTGGCCCAGCAAGGCATCATTTCCGTCCAGCAGATGGAAGCCCAGAAGACCGCCGTGGCCCAGTACGAGGCGGCCCTCAAGGCAGATCGGGCGCAGGTGGAAAGCGCCAAGCTGAATCTCACCTACAGCCGCATCGTGGCGCCCATCGCAGGGCAGGCGGGCCTGAGGCAGGTGGAACCCGGCAACATGGTGCGGGCCAGCGACGCCAACGGACTGGTGGTGATTGCGCCCATGCGCCCCATCTCCGTGCTGTTCACGCTGCCCTCCGACAAGGTGTCGCAGGTTCTGGAGGCGCGCCGGAAAACGCCCAAGCTGCCGGTGGAGGCCCTGGATCGGGATCTCAAGACCAGCCTGGGGCAAGGCTCCGTGGCGGCCATGGATAACCAAGTGGACGCGGCCACGGGCACCGTGCGGCTCAAGGCCCTCTTTGCCAACGATGGCGCCGCGCCCCTGTTCCCCAATCAGTTCGTGAACGTGAGGATGCAGGTGGACACCCTGAAGGACGCGCTGCTGGTGCCTACGGAGGCCGTTCAGCAGGGGGCCCAGGGGCCGTACGTGTATGTGGTGAAGGAGGATCAGACCGTGGAGATGCGGGGAGTGGAAATCCGCGCCACGGACGGCGATCTCACCGCCTTGAGTTCGGGAGTGAAGCCGGGGGAGAAGGTGGTGACCGAAGGCATCGAGAAACTGCGGCCCGGCGTGAAGGTGGCGCTGCCCAAGGCCGATCCAGCCAAATCCAAGCCGTGATGCGGATCGGGGTTCTCCGTTGAATCTATCGCGCCCCTTCATTCTTCGTCCCATCGCCACCTCGCTGCTCATGGCGGGGCTGCTGCTGGTGGGCTTCATCGCCTTCCGTCAGCTTCCCGTGTCGGCCTTGCCTCAGGTGGATTACCCCACCATTCAGGTGGTCACCTTCTATCCGGGCGCCAGCCCCGATGTGATGGCTTCGGCCATTACCGCGCCTCTGGAGCGCCAGTTCGGTCAACTGCCGGGCCTCAACCGCATGTCATCCACCTCCAGCGGCGGCAGTTCCATCATCACCCTGCAGTTCGTGCTGGACCTCAACATCGACGTGGCGGAGCAGCAGGTGCAGGCCGCCGTGAACGCCGCGGGCACCTACCTGCCCAGGGATCTTCCCAACCCGCCCATCTACAGCAAGACCAATCCTGCGGATGCGCCCATCCTTACTCTGGCGCTCACGTCGAAGACGTTGCCCTTGTCCAAAGTGCAGGACGCGGCGGATTCCCGATTGGCGCAGAAGATCTCCCAGGTGCCGGGAGTAGGCATGGTGAGCCTCAGCGGAGGGCAGAAGCCTGCGGTGCGCATTCAGGCCAACCCCGGCGCCCTGGCCTCCAAGGGCCTCACCTTGGCGGATCTTCGCACTGCCGTGGGCCAGTCCAATGTCAATCAGGCCAAGGGCAGCTTCAGCGGCGAACGCCAGGCGTACTCCATCGGCGCCAACGACCAGTTGCTCTCCAGCGATGACTACCGCCCGCTGGTGATCGCGTACCGCAACGGCGCGCCGGTGCTGCTCAGCGATGTGGCCACGGTGGTGGACGGAGTGGAAAACCTGCGCCAGGCGGCGTGGAAGAACCAGACCTCGGCGGTGATCCTCAACATCCAGCGCCAGCCGGGCGCCAACATCATCGCCGTGGTGGATCGGGTGAAAGAGCTGCTGCCTCAGTTGCAGGCCAGCCTGCCCGCCGCCGTGGAGCTCTCGGTGCTCACGGATCGCACCACCACCATCCGCGCTTCCGTGGAAGACGTGGAATTCGAATTGATGCTCACCATCGCGCTGGTGGTGATGGTGATCTTCCTCTTCCTGCGAACCCTCGCGGCCACGGTGATTCCCAGCGTGGCGGTGCCCCTTTCCATCGTGGGCACCTTCGCGGCGATGTACCTGCTGGGCTACAGCCTGAACAACCTGACGCTCATGGCGCTCACCATCTCGACGGGCTTCGTGGCCGACGATGCCATCGTGATGATCGAGAACATCATGCGCTACATCGAGGAAGGCGAGCCGCCTCTCCAGGCGGCGCTCAAAGGCGCCGGGCAGATCGGCTTCACTATCCTTTCGCTCACCGTGGCGCTCATCGCCGTGCTCATTCCGCTCCTCTTCATGGGCGATGTGGTGGGAAGGCTTTTCCGGGAATTTGCCATCACCTTGAGTGTGGCCATCCTCGTTTCCGCCGCGGTGTCGCTCACCCTCACGCCCATGATGTGCGCGCGCCTGCTCAAGCATCGCAAGCCCGAAGAGCAGGGGCGTTTCTATCACGCCTCGGAACGGGCTTTTCAGCGATTGCTGTCCTTCTACGACCGCACCCTGGATTGGGTATTACACCACCAGAAGCTGACCCTCTGGGTGGCGGTGGGCACCTTGGCCACCACGGTGCTGCTCTACCTGGCCGTGCCCAAGGGCTTTTTCCCGGTCCAGGATACGGGCGTACTGCTGGGCATCTCCGAAGCGCCCCAAACCCTTTCCTTCGGCGCCATGGCGGAACGTCAGCAGGCCCTCGCCAGCGTAATCCTCAAAGACCCGGCGGTGGCGAGCCTCTCCTCCTTCATCGGCGTGGATGGCACCAACACCACCCTGAACAGCGGACGCATCCAGATCAACCTGAAGCCCGCCTCGGAGCGCGGCCTTGACGCCAGCGCTGTGATCCAGCGCCTGCAGCCGGAACTGGCGAAGGTGCCGGGCATCCAGCTCTTCCTGCAGCCTGTGCAGGATCTGACGGTGGAAGACCGGGTGAGCCGCACCCAGTACCAGTTCACCCTGGAGGATGCCGATGCCAAGGAGTTGGCGGAATGGGCGCCGCGCCTGGTGACGCGGCTCCAGACGCTGCCCCAGCTCAAGGACGTGGCCAGCGATCAGCAGAACGCGGGCCTTCAGATTCGTCTCGTCATGGATCGTGGTACGGCCTCCCGGCTGGGGGTGACGCCGCAGATGCTGGACGATGCGCTCTACGATGCCTTCGGCCAGCGGCAGATTTCCACCATGTTCACCCAGATGAACCAGTACCACGTGGTGCTGGAAGCCCAGCCCGGCCTGCATTCCAGGCCGGAGGATATCCAGAACCTCTATGTGCGCTCGGCATCCGGCACCACGGTCCCGCTGGGGGCCTTCACCCGCATGGAGATCCTTCCTTCGCCGCTTTCCGTGAATCACCAAGGCCAGTTCGCGTGCGTCACCGTCTCCTTCAACCTGGCCCACGGCGCCTCCTTGGGGGATGCGGTGAAGGCCATCGACAAAGCCAAGGCGGATCTGGAACTGCCCCAAGGCCTCAAGGCCGGTTTCCAGGGCACCGCCCAGGCCTTCGGCGCCTCCCTGGCCAACACGCCCTGGCTCATTCTCGCGGCGGTGGTGACGGTGTACCTGCTGCTGGGCGTGCTGTACGAAAGCTACATCCACCCGATCACGATTCTTTCGACCCTTCCTTCCGCCGGGGTCGGCGCCCTGCTTTCCCTCATGCTCTTCCGCACGGATTTCACCGTCATCGCACTCATCGGCATCATCCTGCTCATCGGCATCGTGGCGAAGAACGCCATCATGATGATCGACTTCGCGCTGGAGGCCGAGCGCAAGGAAGGACGCACGCCCCATGAGGCCATCCAGAGCGCGGCCTTGCTGCGCTTTCGTCCCATCCTCATGACCACCTGCGCGGCGCTGCTGGGCGGCGTGCCGTTGGCGCTGGGAACGGGCGTGGGCAGCGAATTGCGCCGTCCCCTGGGCATCGCCATCGTCGGCGGCCTCATCTTCAGCCAGGTGCTGACCCTCTACACCACGCCCGTCATCTACCTGGCCTTCGACCGCTTGGCGAAGCGCCTGCGCGGAACTCCCAGCGAGCCCTGATGCTCTCCACGCCCTTCATCCGCCGCCCCGTGGCCACCACGCTGTTGCTGGTGGCCTTGGCGCTGCTGGGCAGCATCGCCTATCAGTTCTTGCCGGTGGCGCCGTTGCCTCAGGTGGAATTTCCCACCATTCAGGTATCGGCAGGCCTGCCAGGAGCGAGCCCGGAGACCATGGCTTCCTCCGTGGCGACGCCCTTGGAGCGGCAGTTCGGCCGCATCGCTGGCATTACCGAAATGACGTCGGCCAGCAGTCTGGGCGGCACGAACATCACGTTGCAGTTCGATCTGAGCCGCAACATCGACGCCGCTTCCCGGGACGTGCAGGCGGCCATCAACGCCGCCCGCGGCAACCTTCCTGCCAATCTGCCCAACAATCCCAACTACCGCAAAGTAAATCCCGCGGATTCGCCCATTCTGCTGCTGGCCCTCACCTCGAAGATCATGCCCAGGGAAGGCATGTACGACGTAGGCTCGACCTTGCTTCAGCAAAAGCTTTCCCAGGTGCCCGGCGTGGGGCAGGTATTCGTATGGGGCGGCGCCCTGCCTGCGGTGCGGGTGGAGGCCGATCCCATCGCGCTGAACAGCCGGGGCCTCAGCCTCGAAGATGTGCGCATCGCCATTGCTTCGGCCAATCTCAATCGCCCCAAGGGAGACTTTTCCAGCGGTGGCACCACCTGGTCCCTGGCCACCAACGACCAGATGATGACCGCCGCAGAGTATGCGCCCCTCATCCTGAAAGTTCAGAATGGCGCGGCCCTTCGATTGCAGGACGTGGCCAAGGTGCGCGATTCCGTGGAAAGCGTGTTCAGCGGCGGATCCACCAACGGAGTGCCCGCCGTGATGGTGGTGATCTTCCGCCAGCCTGGCGCCAACATGATCGAGACGGTGGACCGCATCAAGGCCCTCCTGCCGTCGCTGAGTTCGGAACTGCCTCCTTCCGTGGATCTCCAGGTGGTCATCGACGCCACGCGCACGGTACGGGCCTCGGTGCGGGATGTGCAGATGGCCATGCTCGTCTCCATCTCCTTGGTCATCCTGGTGGTCTTTGTTTTCCTGAGAAGCGTGCGCTCCACCCTGATTCCCAGCGTGGCCGTGCCTGTCTCCCTCATCGGCACCTTCGGGGCCATGTACCTGTTGGGCTACACCCTCGACAATCTTTCGCTCATGGCCCTCACCGTGGCCACAGGCTTTGTGGTGGATGACGCCATCGTGGTGGTGGAGAACATCACCCGGCACCTGGAAGCGGGCATGAAGCCCATGGAGGCCGCCCTTCATGGGTCGGCGGAGATCGGCAGCACCGTGGTGTCCATCAGCATCTCCCTGGTGGCGGTGTTCATTCCGATTCTCCTCATGGGCGGCCTCGTGGGGCGCTTGTTCCGGGAATTTGCCGTCACCCTTTCGGTGTCCATCCTGATCTCCATGGTGGTGAGCCTCACGGCCACGCCCATGATGTGTTCGCGGTTGTTGCGCCCCGTGGACCAGGCGAAGCATGGCTCCCTTTTCCGGGCCAGCGAGCGGATCTTCCAGTGGATCGCGGCCCGCTACGAGAAGACCTTGGCCTGGGTGCTGCGCCACCAGCCGCTCACGGCCACGGTGTGGATCGTCACGGTCCTTACGACGGTGGCGCTGTACTGGTTCATTCCCAAAGGGTTCTTCCCCCAGCAGGACACGGGCCGGCTCACGGGCAACGTCATGGCGGCCCAGGGCATTTCCTTCACCGAGATGAAGCGGCTCATGGATCAGTTCTCGGCCATCGTGCAGGCCGATCCGGCGGTGGAAATGGTCACGGCGCGGGTGGGAACGGGGAATACGGCGGGCATCAACGTGGCCCTGAAGCCCAACCACCAGCGTGACGTGACCGCAGACCAGGTCATCGCACGGCTGCGGGCCAAGACCTCCCATATTCCGGGTGCCAGCCTCTTCATGCAGCCCGTCCAGGATCTGCGCATCGGCGGTCGAGGCAGCAGCGCGCAATTCCAGTACACCCTTCAGGGCGACGATGCGCGGGATCTGTTCGAATGGGCGCCCAAGGTCTTCCAGAAGCTCCGCAGCCTGCCTCAGATCGTGGACGTGAACACGGATCTTCAGAACAAGGGCCTCGAAGCGAATCTGGTCATCGATCACGCGGCGGCCTCGCGGCTGGGCATCACCACCCAGGCCATCGACAACACGCTGTACAGCGCCTTCGGCCAGCGGTTCGTGTCGACGCTGTACACGCCGTTGAATCAGTACCACGTGGTGTTGGGCGTGGACCCGCAGTTCTGGCAGAACCCGGAAGGGCTGCGGTCGATCTACCTGCGCGGCGCCAACGGCATGGTGCCTCTGGCCGCATTCTCCCACTTCGAGCGCCGCTACACGGCGCTTTCGGTCAACCATCAGGGCCAGCTGCCCTCCGTGACCTTCTCCTACAATCTGCCGCCCGGCAAGGCGCTGGGCGACGCGGTGACGGCCATTGAAAAGGCCATGGACGACATTCGCCTGCCGGGTACCATTCGCGGCACCAACATGGGCACGGCCCAGGCCTTCAAGGCTTCCCTGGCCAATCAGCCCCTGCTCATCGCCGCCGCGCTGCTGGCGGTGTACATCGTGCTGGGGGTGCTGTACGAAAGCCTCATCCATCCCCTGACGATCCTTTCCACCTTGCCCAGCGCGGGCGTGGGCGCGCTCCTGGCGCTGCTGGCCTTCGGCACGGAACTGAGCGTCATCGCCTTCATCGGCATCATCCTGCTCATCGGCATCGTGAAGAAGAACGCCATCCTCATGATCGATTTCGCCATCGAAGCCGAGCGCCGCGATCAGCTCACTCCCGAACAATCCATCTTCCAGGCCTGCCTGCTGCGCTTCAGGCCCATCATCATGACCACGCTCGCCGCCATGCTGGGGGGATTGCCTCTGGCCTTGGGGCTCGGCACCGGCGCCGAAATGCGCCGTCCCCTGGGCATCGCCATCGTGGGTGGCCTGCTCTTCAGCCAGCTATTGACCCTGTACACCACGCCCGTGATCTACCTCTACATGGACCGGCTGCGATTGCGCTGGAAGGCTTTCCAGGCTCGCAGAAGGCAGGATGGAGACACGATGGCATTGAGAGGATGATGGAAAGGAGAGGCCCCCATGAGCGCGCGAATCGTTTTGGCATGGATGTTTGTGCTGATGCTGCCCCTGGCGGCCCATAGTCGTCATCGGCCTGCGCCGGATCCCAAGGCCGAAGCGAGGATCCATCGAGTGGAAAAGGTGGCCGAGAACGTCTATTGCATTTTCGGCCAGGGCGGCAACATCGGGCTGGTGGTGACGGAGCGACATGCGGTGCTCATCGACGACCAGTTCGAGCGACTGGCGCCGGGGCTGCTGGCGGCGGTGAAATCCGTGACGGACAAGCCCCTGAAGTACCTCATCAACACGCATTTTCACGGGGATCATACCGGCGCCAATCTGGTGCTGGAAAAACAGGTGATGGCCATCGTGGCCCACACCAACGTGCGCACCCGCATGAAGCAGGCCCAGGCCAAGCTGGAGACTTCCCAGCAGGGAGGCCTGCCAGAGTTGGCATTGGGCGAGTCGGATCCCAAGGTGAAGGCCCGATTGAACATCTACCTCGATGGCACCGAGATGCACTTGGCCCACTTCGGCCCGGGTCACACCGACGGCGATCTCCTGGTGGGCATCCCCTCGTCCCTGGTCATCCACATGGGCGATACGGTGTTCATGGGCATGCTGCCCTTCATCGATCTCGAAGGCGGCGGCAGTTTCGATGGCCTCGTGGCCCAGATCGCCCAGATGGTGAGCTGGCTTCCAGAGGCCGTTCGCGTCATTCCCGGTCATGGCCCCGTATGCGGCAAGAAGGAACTGCTCCGCTACCTGGAATTCCTGAAAGCGGTACAGGCCCATGCCAAGGCGCATCCTGAGCGAAGCCCCAAGGCCTTGGCGGAAAGCTTCGATACGGCTTCCTGGGAAAAAGAGTGGAAGCCCAACCCCGCCTTCGTGACCTGGGAAACGCTGTTCGAGGCCGCCACGGGCCGCGGTCCCGGACGTGTGACGGCTCCGACCAAACCTTGATTCGAGGAGGTTCCATGTTGCGTTCTGCCCTTTTGCTTTGTGCGCTGTCCTTCTCTCTGGCGGCGGCGGAGCCGCCCGCGCCGAAGGATCGCGCCACGGTGCTGTACGAGGCCTTCCGCGAGGTCTTCGACGAAGAGAAGCCGGGATCCACTGCGGCCCTGGCGACGTTGGAAAAGGAATTCCCAGGTCACAAACTGGCGTTGGATGCCCGCAAACGCTTCGACGCCCCAGCCAAGACGCGTCCCGGCAAAGTCGCACCGGCCTTCCGCGTGGAGAGCCTCGAAAAGCCGGAGGTCTTCTACAGCCTGGACACCTTCAAGGGCCGCTATGTGCTCCTGGAGTTCTGGGCCACCTGGTGCCCGTACTGCGTGGCGGATCTGCCCAAGGTGCATCAAGCCTGGGAACGATTCAAGGACAAGGGCCTGGAGATCCTCAGTTTCAGCCTGGATAGGAAACCTGAAGACGTGGCCGCTTTCCGAAAGGCCAAGCAGCCCATGCCCTGGAAGCACGCCTTCCTGCCGGGCATGAAGGCCCATCCCATCGCTGAAGCCTATGGCGCGGCGGGCATTCCCAAGTACGTGCTGGTGGGGCCCGATGGGGTGATCCTAGCTTCCGACAGCGATCTGCGAGGCGATCGTCTCGAAGGCACGCTGGCGCGCTTTCTGGACGACCCCGCCCGCGCCACGATGGAGCGCCTTCGTTCCCTCAAGATTCGGGTGGCGGAAGCGCGGAACGCCCATGTGAAAGCCGGGCAGAGCGCCCAGAGTTTTGTGCCGGATCTGGATGGAGATCTGAAATCCCTTCAGGGCCAGCTGGCTCAGGAAACCCGGCCCGCCGTGCGTCAGGCGCTTTGGGTGGGCCAGTACCAGGTGGTGCTGCTCCAGAAGCGGGATCCTGATGCGGCGCTGACCCAAGCGTTGAAGAACGAAGTGCCCTCCACCTCCCTGGCTTGGAGTCTCGATGAAGGCCTGCTGCCGCGCTTCCTGGAAACCCGTTTCCACGATCCTCGCGAGGCCGAAGCCTACGCCGCGCCTGGCCGGGAGCGCCATCCCGATCCCGCCATTCGCGGGGCCCTTTGGATGAGTCGCTTCGAGCAGAACCTCGGCGAGGACGATGCCGCCGCCAAGGAAGCCATGGAGCGGCTGGAGAAGGAATTCCCGACGTTTTCCGATACGCCTTTCGCCCGCAAGATGTGGGATGCCCAGGCGAAAACCCGCGTCGGCAGCGAGGCTCCGGCCTTCGATGTGGTGAGCCTGGCCGATCCTTCCATTCACTTCACGAACGCTACCTTCAAAGGGAAATATGTGCTGGTGGATTTCTGGGCCTCCTGGTGCCCGCCCTGCCGCGCGGAGTTGCCCGGCGTCCATCGTGCCTGGGAGCGCTTCAAAGGCCGCAACTTCGAAATCCTGAGCCTTTCGTGGGATCTGAAGCCCGAGGACATCGCCGCCTTCCGCGCCAAGCCCGGCCAGGCCATGCCCTGGAAGCACGCCTTCCTGGGCCGCGGCAAGCACGCTCTCAACGACACCTACGGCGTGGTCGGCATCCCCAAGCCCATTCTCATCGGGCCGGATGGCCGCATCCTGGCGGTGGATGCGAAACTGCGGGGCGAGAACCTGGAAAAGACCCTGGAAAGCTACCTGGGGAAATGAAGAAAAGCCGTTGTCTCTGCGGAGGCGACAAGGAAGGAAAAAACGGGAGGAGCAGAAGGGCGGATTCTCCGCGTCCGGTACTGCGCTCTTTCCAGCGCTTCGTTGCGTTCCGGCTCTTCCGGGCTTAGACTCCATCCATCGTTACCTTTCCGGGAGACTCCATGGCCAAACTGTTCATTCAGGACAATGCCGGTGTTCGGGAATTCGAGCTGGTGGATGCGGAAGTGAGCTTGGGACGGGAATTGGATAATGGTCTGCGCCTGGGCGATCCCAGCGTGAGCCGTCATCATGCGGTGATTCGTCGCACGGGCATGGGCTTCGAACTGGAAGATCTCCAGAGCAGCAACGGCGTGATGGTCAATGGCGAACGGGTGCCTGCTGCCTTGCTGAAGGATGGCGACCGCGTGACGCTGGGCCAAGTGCAGATGACCTTCGTGGATCCGCTGCCCGTAGAGGAGACCGGCACCGTGGCCATCCCCGTGCCGGAGCCCATCAACCCGCTGGGCACCACGCGCATCGATCCCAGCGAAGTCGCGAAGATCCAGGCCATGCGGGCCGCGCCCGTGGAGCCTCCTGCGCCCGCGCGCCCGGTCGTGGAGCCCCCGGTCCTCGTGGCCCCGGCCTCCTCGTCGGAGCCTGCGTCCTCCGTGGCCGAGGCGCCTCCCGCCTTCCTTGCCTCCTACCTTCCTCCCGTGCCCGATGACGCGCAGCCCACCGGGGAGCGAGGCGACTTCCTGTCCCGGCTGTTGGCCGCTCTCATCGATGGGGCCGTCATCACGGTGGTGAGCCTCATCGTGTCCCTGATTCCCTTCCTGGGCTGCATCATCGGGCCCCTTCTCGGCATCGGTTACACCGTTTTCCTTTTCTGGTGCCTGATCAAGTTCCGGGCCACCATCGGCAAGAAGCTCATGAAGCTGAGGGTGGTACCCGAAGCCGATCCCAGCGGCAACATCGACGCCACGCAGGCGCTGTTGCGCTGGCTGGGACACGCCGTGAATTTTTGCTTGTTGGGTTTGCCCTATCTGATGATCCTCGGCTCCGATCGAAAGGGGTTGCAGGACATCTTCTCCAACAGCATCGTCATCAAGGTGGATCGCTAATCCTTTCCCTGCTGCGAAAACGCCCGCCGATGAGCGGGCGTTTTCATGTGAGCCGGAACCGGATCAGAACGGAATATCGTCGTCGTAGTTGGCGCCGGAGTTTGCGGCAGGAGCGGGCGGCATGGGATCGTCGTAGCCTTCGTCGCGGGAGGAACCGCGATTGGCGCCGCCTTCGTCCATCTTGCCGAGCATGACGAAGTTATCGCAGCGGATGTCGCAGGCCGTTTTCTTCACGCCCGCCTGATCGGTGTATTCGCGGTACTGGATGCGGCCTTCCACCAGCACCTGCTTGCCTTTGCGCAGGTACTTTTCGGCGATTTCCGCCTGCTTTCCCCACACCACGATGTTGTGCCACTCGGTCTTGCTCTGCTTTTCGCCAGCGGGATTGCGCCAGGTTTCCGTGGTGGCGATGCTGAAGCGGGCCAGGGCCTGGCCGTTGGGGGTCATCTTCAATTCCGGGTCACGGCCCAGATTGCCGATGAGAATCACTTTGTTGAGAGAGCCGGACATGTGGCCTCCTTCACGGCGAAGCTCTCCGCCGCACGAAACCGCTCAGACGTCTGAGGGTGGTAGGGTGTCCATCATGAACCTTGGAGGCGATGTGTCAAGCATTCTGATGGCTTGCGGCGACAAATCGGGCGCGGAGAGGTATTACGTTCCGGCCTTGCGGCTGGTGGGCTGGCAAGGCGAAATTCGATTGGTGTCGCCGGGCGACGAAGTGCCCGAGCTGGAGAGGGCGGCGGGGCTGCTCCTTTGCGGCGGAGGCGATGTGCATCCCAGGCTTTGGGATCCCGACGCCGAGGCCCATCGCGAAGCTCGCCCCGATGAAGGGCGGGATGCTTTCGAAGCGCCCCTGGTGCGCCGCGCCTGGGAAGCGCGGGTGCCCATGCTCGGCATCTGCCGCGGCGAGCAGATGCTCAACGTGGCCTTGGGCGGCACGCTCATCCAGGACATTCCCGATCACTTCCATTGCGAGGACCAATGCCATCGCTTCGGCACCGCCAGGGAACCGGATCTTCGGCACGCGGTGCAACTGGCTCCAGGTTCGCGGCTGGCGGGGCTTTTCGGCATCAGCACCTTCCAGGTGAACAGCCGCCATCATCAAGCCGTGGGCCGTGTGGCGCCCTGCCTGAAGGCCGTGGGATGGGAGCTGGGCACGGTTCATGCGGAGACAGGCCCCTTGGTGGAGGCGGTAGAGGCGGAAGATTCCGACCGTTGGGTGTTCGGTGTGCAATGGCATCCCGAAGGCCTGGTGACGCTGCCGAACGAAGCGGGCCGCTTGGCTCGGCGTCTTTTCGAGGCCTTCGCCCAGGCTGTGGGAACGCGGTGAAGCGTCGAGAGTTCCCTCCGGATTCCCGGTGAGTATTCAGTTTTTCGAATCCTTCAGTTGCCTTACCAGTTCTCGGCCCAGGCTCAAGGCCTCCTCGATTTCCTGAGGCTGAAGCCCATCCAGATGAATGCCGCAGGTCAGTGAAACAGCACAGCGGAAGTGCAACGCGAGCCGCTGAGCCAGTTCCAGAGCCAGCTCCGCCTCCCTGTGATGGGGCACGGTCAGGACCTGGGGCGGCATATCGGGATGGGCCAGGGCCACCGCGCCGATGTGTTCGCGGTCGCCGCCGGTCAAGGTGACGCAGAGATCCGCGCCCAGGGGAAGGGCCACGAGCGTGAGGTGCAGGCGACCGCGCTGGCCTTCCAGGCGGATCATGCCTGGGACGGAAGATCGCGCCCGCAATAGCGACATACCGTGGCGGCGGCTTTGATGGATTCGGCGCAGAAAGGGCAGACCCGCATGGGGCCATCATCCCCAACGTGAAGCTGCTTGGATTGCGCCGTTTCGATGAGGGTCTTGATGCGAACGGCATCCTGCTTCTTGTGGCCGTGGCTGGCCAGGGAATCCGCGCCTCCGGTGGATTCGATGAGAATGTCGGACCACATCACGCCCGTGTCGATGCGCACGCTGGCCACCCGCTGGAGGTGGATGCTCATTTCGTTAAGGGTGAACCAGCTCCTTTTGCGGCGGATCACGGAGGTGTCGTTCACCTCGATGACCGTGGGGAACAGGCGATTGCCCTTGGTCATGCGGCTGGCTTTGAATCGTTCGACGGGCATGGCGACCTCCACAGCCAGATTACTGCGATGCTGAAGGAATGGTGATGTCCCTTCCCATCGATGCCCAGCTGCCCGCCCTGGTAGAGGCCCTGCGGGCGGGGCGCAACGTGGTGCTGACGGCGGAGCCTGGAGCGGGCAAGACCACGCGAACGCCTCGCGCCTTGCTGGATGCGGGCTTGTTGGCACGCGGCGAATGTTGGGTGCTGGAGCCGCGCCGCCTGGCCGCCCGCATGGCGGCGGCGCGGGTGGCGGAGGAATTGAATGAACCTTTAGGTCAACGCGTCGGGTACGCCGTGCGCTTCGAGCAGAAGGTTTCCAAAGCTACGCGCATCCGCTTCGTCACGGAAGGACTGCTGCTGCGGCGGCTTCAGGAAGATCCTCGTTTGCGCGGCATTGACGTGGTGATGCTCGACGAATGCCACGAGCGCCATCTGCAAACGGATCTGGCGCTGATGCTGCTGCGTCAGCTTCAACAGAAGCACCGCCCCGATCTGCGGCTGGTGGCCATGAGCGCGACCCTCGATGCGGAGGCCATGGTGCGTCATCTCGATGCGGTGTGGTTGCGGAGCGAAGGACGGCTGCATCCCATCGAAGTGCGTCATCTGCCGCGAAACGATGATCGGCCCCTGGCGATCCAGGTGAAGGAGGCGGTGGAGCGTCATCCCACGGAGGGGCACACTTTGGTCTTTCTTCCTGGGGCGGCGGAAATCCGGGCCGCGGAGCGCAGCTTGCAGGACCTGGCCCAGCAGCGCGGGTGGCGCGTGATGCCTCTGCATGGAAGCCTTTCCTTCGAGGCCCAGCGTGCGGCGGTGGCTCCTTCGTCGGTGCCCAAGGTATTGCTCAGCACCAACGTGGCGGAGAGCAGCCTCACGGTGGAAAGCGTCACCACGGTGATCGATTCCGGCCTGGGACGGGAGGCGGCGCACTCGCCCTGGTCGGGCCTGCCGAGCCTGCGGACATCGCGCATCAGCCGTGCCCGCTGCATTCAGCGCACAGGTCGCGCCGGTCGCCTGGGACCGGGCCTTTGCGTGAGGCTCTTCACCGAAAGCGACTTCAAGGCGCGTCCTGCCTTCGATGCGCCTGAGATTTTGAGGGCCGATCTTTCGGACATGGTGATGTTGCTTCATGGGTTGGGCCTGGGCGAAACGGCCGCGCTGCCTTGGTTCGAACCCCCACCCGTCGAGGCCCTGGAGGCCGCAGAGCGTCTGCTGGCGAGACTGGGGGCACTGGCGGGGAAACGCCTGACACCCCTGGGAAAGCGTATGGCGGCCTTGCCCCTGCATCCTCGCTTGGCGCGCCTGGTAACGGCCGCCGACGATCTCGGCATTCCGCGTCTGGGGCGACGGGCCGCGGCCCTGCTGGAAGTGGGGGATCTGAGTTCGCGAACGACGCTGACGCGAACCCAAGGCCCTTCCCACGGCCTGGACAGCGATCTCTGGGCGCGGCTGGATGCGTACGACGAAGCGGAGGCCGCGCGTTTCGAGCCGGGCGCGCTGAGGGCTGCGGGCTTGGATGCGGCCGCGATTCGGCAGGCGCGACTGGCGGTGGAGGCCTTCAGCCAGGGGCTTCCCCAGGGCGTGTCCGAACCCGCCGACGCCGAAACGCGGCTGTTGAGGGCACTCCTGGCGGCCTACGTGGACCGTTTGGGCAAGGCGGGCGGCACGGGCACCTTCACGCTGGTGGGAGGTCGTGGTGCCAAGCTGGGCGCCGAAAGCCGCCTCCACCGCCCCGATCTCATCGTGGCCCTGGAGGCCGAGGAAGGTGCGGGCGAAACCCGAATCCGCATGGCCTCGAAAGTGGAAACGGAATGGCTGCTGGACGTGGCGCCGGATCAGCTTCGGGAAACCACGGAGGTGGCGTT
>JAJTBC010000203.1 GCA_021287085.1 Bacillota bacterium
GGCGCTATGCCGAGCTCTTCCACCGCACCCATCCTACTGCCCGGATTTGAGCCTATGCCCGCATTCATCACCGATATTGCCGCCTACCTACCCAACGACCCCATCACCAACGATCAGATGGAGGCGATCCTGGGCATGGTGGGCGAAGTGCCCTCCCGCACAAGAAAGCTCATTCTCCGCAACAACAAGATCCTCACGCGCCATTACGCCATCGATCCAGCTACGGGCCGCACCACCCACACCAACGCCCAGTTGGCGGCGGAGGCCGTGCGACGCCTTCGTCCCCATGAAGGCTTCACGCCCGCTGAAATCCAGTGCCTGGCCTGCGGCACCACCCAGGCCGATCAGCTGATGCCGGGTCATGCCTCCATGGTGCAGGGCGAATTGGCCGCCGCTCCCTGCGAAATCGTGAGCACTGCGGGCATCTGCATCGCAGGCATGACAGCCCTCAAATACGCAGCCATGAACGTGGCCCTGGGCAACACCGCCAATGCCGTAGCCACGGGCTCGGAGCAATCCAGTTCCTTCATGCGATCCCGAATGGCGGGGCGCATCAACCCGGCCACCCTGGAGCAGTTCGAGGCCCAGCCCCATCTGGCCTTTTCGGCGGATCTGCTGCGGTGGATGCTCTCGGATGGCGCCGGAGCTGCCTTCCTCGCGCCCGAACCCGCGCCCGGGAAGCGCAGCTTCAAGGTGGAGTGGATCGATATCCACTCCTTCGCCCATGAACTGGAAACATGCATGTATGCAGGCGCCGTGAAGGGCGAGGACGGCCGACTGACGGGCTGGCGGGAATTCGACTCCCCGGAGCGCATGCTGGCAGAGCAGGCGCTCCTCGTGAAACAAGACGTGAAGCTGCTGCACCAGGAGATCGTGACCACCACCGCTGAGCGCACCATCCCTCGCATCCAGGCGCGACATGGGCTCAAGGCGGAGGACGTGGATATCTTCGTAGCGCACTACTCCTCCGACTACTTCCGCCTTCCCATCTACGAAGGCCTCAAGAACATCGGCTTCCACATCCCTCTGGAAAAGTGGTTCACCAACCTTCCGACCAAGGGCAATACCGGCAGCGCCTCGGTGTACATCATCCTGGAGGAGCTGCTTCGCTCCGAACGCCTGAAGCCAGGCCAGAAGGTGCGTTGCTACGTGCCTGGAAGCGGCCGCTTCGCCATCTGCTATGCGCTTCTCACGGTGGTCTGATGGATGACGCCCAGGTCCCGCAGGAAGGCAACGCGCTCTTCAAAGGGCTCCGGAAAGCCATGTACGCCCGTGGAGAGGATGGCAAGGTGCGTCCAATACCTTCTGCGGGATGGCAGGTCGAAGAGATCGTCACCCGGCAAGCCCTGGATTCTCTGACCCAACGAGCTGGAGAAGCGCGTCAGCGCGCTGCCCAGGGAAAGGCTTCGCCCCTCGAGTTCCACATGTATCGAGCCCGCATGGATCTGGCTCTGCTCTGCCAAAGCACGGGGCTTTGGCGCTGGCGCGTGAAGCGGCATTTCAGACCCCAGGCCTTTGCACGGCTCTCCGACAGGTTTCTGCGTCGTTACGCAGAGGCCATGGGCATCAGCGTGGAAACGCTGCGGAGCCTGCAACCATGAAGAACGCTGCCGTTTTCCAGCATCGCCACGCCTCTCACTGCGAAAGCGGGGTAATGGCGGGCTTGGTCACCCATGCTGGGTTGCCCATGTCCGAGGCCATGGCCTTCGGCTTGGCTTCCACCCTGGCCTTTGCCTACCTGCCCGTGGTGAAAGTGGGCGGATTGCCGCTGGTGGCGTTCCGCGCCATGCCGCACGCCATCACCCGGGGACTGAGCCGGAAGCTGCACCTCGAAATGGCCGTGGAAACCTTTCGAAATCCAGAGCAAGGCGCGGCGCGCCTCGATGAGTTGGTGGATCAGGGCGAGCTGGTGGGCCTTCAGACCTCCGGGTTTTGGCTGCCTTACTTCCCTGAAGATCTGCGGTTCCACTTCAACGTGCACAACCTCATCGTGCTGGGCCGAGAGGGCGACGAGTACCTGATCTCCGATCCCGTTTTCGAAACCCCGGTGCGTTGCCCGAAGGCGGATCTCACCAAGGCCCGTTTCGCAAAGGGGCTCATGGCGCCCAAGGGCCGCATCTATTACCCCCGCGCCGAAGTGCGACCGCCGCAGTGGGATCGGTTGTTGCCTAGCGCCATCCGCAAGACCTGCCGCACCATGTTGGCCCCCGTACCCTTCGCGGGCGCCAAGGGCATCCGTTCCCTGGCCAGGGCCGTGGAAAAACTGAAAGCCGACGATTACGCGGCGCGCCTTCTGGGGCATGTGGTGCGAATGCAGGAGGAGATCGGCACCGGCGGGGGCGGTTTCCGTTTCATCTATGCGGCCTTCCTGCAGGAAGCCGCCTCCCTGCTCCATAACGAAGCCATCGAGCGCAAAGCCGATGAAATGGTGAGCCTCGGCGACCATTGGCGGGAAGTGGCTCTCGAAGCGGCCCTGATGATCCGGGGACGCCATGCCTTGGAGCCTGCCAAGATCGCTGCGCTGTTGAAGCAGCAGGCGGACCGGGAGGAGACCTTTTTCCGTGGCCTGCGGGAGTCCCTCTGATGTTCGCGGCGGAGGAACTTCGCTTCCAATATCCCGGCGCGACCACCCCGGCCCTGGATGGGGCTTCCTTCTCCGTGCCCTCAGGCCAGGCCCTCGGCTTGCTCGGCCCCAACGGTGCAGGCAAGACCACCTTCATTTCCATGGCCATGGGGCTGCTCATGGATGGCCAGGGAAGCCTGACCTTCGAGGGCGAACCCCTGGCGGAGCTGCGTCGCCACGCGCCTCATCTCGTGGGCTACGTGCCCCAGGATCACGCTTTCTACCCCATGCTCACAGTGCGCGAGAATCTGCGGTTCTTTGCGGAAATCCTGAACGTGCGCGGGGCGCGCTGGCGCGATCGCGAAGCCTTCGTGCTGAACTTCGCCCAACTGGAAGCCTTCACCGCTCGCAGGGCCGATACGCTATCGGGGGGCCTCAAGCGCCGCCTGAACCTCGCCATCGGATTGTTGGGAGATCCGCGCTTGCTTCTCTTGGATGAGCCCACGGTCGGTGTGGATCCTCAATCACGCCACTTCCTGCTGGAATCCATTCGTCAGCTTCAACAGGAAGGACGCAC
>JAJTBC010000218.1 GCA_021287085.1 Bacillota bacterium
AGCGCGTTGGTCTCGATGGGATTCAGTTCGGAAGGAAGAATGGCGCGAAAGGTCATGGTTCATCATACGAAGCCGAGGAGCTTTGTTCTCAAATGCGAGAAAAAAGAAGGATCACCACAGAGACAGAAAGACACCGAGAAAAGAAATAGAGAACGGGCACAGAGTGGCCATGAGAGGGCGCAGAGCTCGGAAGGTTCCTGGATTTTCTGGTGAAAGGAAGCCATGCAACCCTTGCCGCCTCCTTGACCCAGTTCAACGCCATTTTCGATCTCTGTGTGCTTTCACGATCCCTTCGCACCCGTTATTGCTGATCTTTCCTCTCTTTTTCCGCGTCTTGGGGCCTTGGTGTCGATCCGCCCTTTGCCTTGAGGTTTCACGATTTCCGCTCTGCGGCCTTCACTCCGGCTGTTTGCGGTGCAGCAGGTCCACCACGGCGTCATTGAGCTTCTGGCGCGTGTCGAAGCGCTCGTAGGCGCGGGTGATGTAGCGGGCGCGCACTTCGAGCCCCTGGGAGGTGGCGACCAGCTGAACGCCGGGCGTGGCGCTGAAGGATTTCACGCGATAGCGGCGGGTCGTGCGGCGCCATTCCGCTTCGGCTTCGCTCACGTTCTTCTGGGTCTGCTCGTTGACGAGGCTTTGAATGCCCTGAAGCAAGGCGTACGGATTCTGTCCCGCGGGCAGTTGCACATTCAACTCATCCCACATCCACTGGCCGGAGGTGCTGAAGTTGAAGAAGTGGCCTTCCATGGCGAAGCTGTTCACGAACGCCACGCGCCGGCCCGTGGGATGGCCCGCATCGTTCCAGTTGCCGGTTTCCAGCAGCACCGTGCGCAGCGGCCCCACTTCCACCACTTCGCCGCCCACGCCCTTGATCTCCACCCAGTCGCCCACGCGGATGCCGTTGCGACCCATGAGGATGAACCAGCCGAAGAAGGCCACGATGAAATCCTTGAGCGCCACCGTGAGGCCTGCGCCCGCCAGACCGAGAATGGTGGTGGCCTGGGCAGGCACGCCCAGCACCAGGAACAGGCTCGCCACGAGGCAGATGAACAGAATGATGAAGCGGATCACCGCGTGAGTGGCCGAAGGCTTCCGCAACTGCACATCCTTGGAGAAGAACAGACGCTCCACGAGACGATTCAACAGGAAACCGCCGAGACACACGGCGAACAGGGCCACGAGACTCATCATCAAAGCGCGAGTGGCGGCCCGAAGCTGGGTCTGGGCCACCACGGACCACTGGCCGTAGATGTCCGCCAGCCCGCGATGATCCTGGATGCGCTTGGCGAAGGTGGCGAGACGGCTCTGCTCGGCGCTGATACGCCGCATCTCCCAGGCGGCGCTTTCCGTTTCGGCGGAGCTGGCCCCGCTGGGCTTGGCCAGGGTCAGATCCTTGGCCCATTGCTTGGTGGCTTCCCGCGCTTCCTTGGTGCTTTCCAGGTTCTTGGCCAGCGTATCCATGCGATTGGTCAGGCGCTGCACCCGGTTCAGCGCCTCCTGCTGAGCCGCGTCCAGCTGGTTGCGCTTGCTCCGCAGACGGTTCCAGAAGCGCAATCGGCCCAGGGCGCTGTTGGAGGAAAGCAGCGTGGAATCCGTTTCCACGCTGGCCGACTTGGAATCCCGATCCGCCGCCTCCTGGGCTTCCTTCAAGCGACGCACCCGAGCCTGAGGGTCGCCGCCCACGCGCTCCAGGTTTTCCTGGGCGGCTTCCAGCTCATCCGCATAAAGGGCCTGCTGGGCCTTGGCCAGGGCCAGTTGGTCCTCCAGCCCCGTGCGTGTGGCCTGGGTCGCTTTCTCCAACTGCTTTTCCAAACGCTGTCCCAAAGCCTGGGAAGCCTCGAGCGTGGCGGCGATCTGATCGCGGGTGCGCTTCAACTCGGTGGCTTCCGGCGTGAGCGGGGCCGGGTTGTCCAGGGCCTGCCGCACGGCCTCCGAAAAGGCCAATCGAATTTCGTGGCTGGCCAGCCGCTCCGCCTGCCGGGCCAGGCCCCGCTCTTCCTCCGTGGAGGCCAGGGGCGCCAGGCGGCGGGCCGTCAGCAGCGACCGCTGATCCACCATGCGCTGGGGCGGCCGGGTGTCCTTGCCTTTCTTCGCGGTCGCAGCCGCAGGTTCGGCATTGGCGTCCACCGGACGATTGAGGCGAACCCCCACCAGCGCCCCGCCCAGCAACAACACAAGCGCACTTCCCGTGATCCATTGGCGTAGTGACATGACGCAGCTCCGCAGTCGGCGCTTTTGACTCTATCAGGCCACGACGCTCCGC
Source organism: Bacillota bacterium (assembly GCA_021287085.1). GTDB lineage: Bacteria > Acidobacteriota > Holophagae > Holophagales > Holophagaceae > JAYREN01. The sequence continues at coordinate 2,264 of JAJTBC010000218.1, forward strand.
GCGGTCGTGGGATGATGATGCCCATGTGGTCGGGCGATGATCTCTATTTCATGAAGCTGGCGCTGGAAGCGGCGGAACAGGCGGACCGCGAGGACGAAGTGCCCATCGGCGCCGTGCTGGTGCTGGAGGGCAAGCGCGTGGGCCGCGGCCACAACTGCCCCATCGGTCGCCACGATCCCAGCGCCCACGCCGAGATCATGGCCCTGCGTGACGCCTGCGACTGGCTCAAGAACTACCGAGTGCCCGGTGCCACGCTCTACGTGACCTTGGAGCCTTGTCTCATGTGCTTCGGCGCCCTCACCCATGCCCGCGTCGAGCGCGTGGTCTTCGGGGCTGCCGACCCTAAAGTGGGCGTGTCCCGGAATCGCGAGTTGATCGAACAGGCCCGCCTCAACCATCACGTCACCCTCGAAGGCGGGCTGCTGGAAACGGAATGTCGCGAAATGCTGCAGCAGTTTTTTCAGCGGCGGCGGTGAACGTGAGACTGCCAACCTTCACTTGCTGAAGGCGTCTTTCCAGTTCTTCGCCAGCGTCTCGTAGCCACGGGCTTTGGCCAGGGCAAGAAGGCTGTCCATGGAAGCGAAGCGGCCTCCTCGCTGACCCCAGCTCGTCATGACCTGATCGGCTTCGCTGGGCTGATCGTTCTGAAGCAGGGCCTCCGTCAGCAGCAGTGCCACGTTTCCAACCCCTGGGTCCGGGGCTTTCCCGGTCTTTCGTTCTGCGTCAACGCGATGCAGTTCCCGCGCCCAGACGGGCTTCAGCATCTCGATGACCTCGCGCCATTGCCCGGCCTTTCGTGCTTCGTCGAACCACGTCTGCATGATGAGCGCCGGAGGAAAGGCCCCTGGAGTCACGGTGGGACTGGGTTTCAGATCCTCCAAGACCTCGGGAAAGGTGCGTCGATTCTCGTTGAGCTTTCGCAGCCAAAGCCATTGGCTCCAAAGGTACATGGACATGGGTCGGCGACGCAGCTCCGCCTCCGTGGCCGGAAGCTGGCGTTCCGCCAACGCCTTCATGCGCGGGCTTCGGGCGGCGGCATCGTTGCGGCCTTCGAAAATCTCGATGATCTTTCGCGAAGCACCCCAAGCGTATTCGTCCTTAAAATAATTCGCCCACGCTTCAGCACAGGGTCCCCACAGCTCCGCATCGGTCTTGGCATCCAGCAGACCATCGCCAGATTGGGTTTTTGCCGCCACTTTGCCCAACTCAATGGCCAGCGCGCCGGAGGCATCAGGATGATCGGGATGAGTTCGGAGAAAGGCCCGCGCCGTTTTTCCCCGGCTTTCGACCCCCGCCTGATCCAACACTGTTTGAACCTCTGCGACCGTGGGAAGAGCGTCACCTAAGGCCAGCAGCCGCCCCTGGCCATCGATGACCGCCCACTGATTGGTGGTACTGGGCCACTTCACGGACTTGCCCATATCGCCCTGAAGGAAAAGGAACGCAAGCGTGGGATTCACACCATTCGCCACGGCGTAAAACGATTTGCCGGGAATATCGGATCGCCCACCACGCACCACTAGGGCCGGAATGCCCCAGGTGAACGGTTGGCAGAAATAGTCTTTGGGAAGACTGACGCTGTTCCAGAGTTTCGCCATCTCCGGTCGCTGGGCGGCCATGGCGGCGGCGCGAGCTGCGGCGGCGCCTCTCTCGCCGTACCGCACACAGAGTTCATTGAACGCGTCCATGGCTTCGCCATCTCGACGCAGATGAAGCAGTGCTTCCAAAAGCGGCTGCCACGCACTTTCCAGGGGATAGCCCTTGACGGGAGCCATTGCACCGGACCAAGTCATGCCGCCGGGAAACCAGCGCATGGCTTCATTTTCGGGATAGCCCTGAAAACCCGTGGCCGTTCGTGCCAGTTTTTCCACCTCGGCCCAATCGCCCTTGGCCTTGGCTTCCCGCACCAGCCAAGCGGCCACGTTGGGCGCGGGGGACGTGGGGCCGCCGGGATAGAGGAAAGGCTCCAGCGTGGCGTTCAATTTGGACCAGGAGCGATGGCCCAGCGAGCGCGCCATCCAGGCCCAGAGATTCCAGAGCGATTCGTTCGTGGGCGCTTGCATCAAGGCCCCTTCCACCTTGGCGATGTGCCGCCCGAACACGAAGCGCATGATGGGGCTGCGCGCTTCGGGCTGTCCTTCCTCCACGCGGAAAAAGGGTAACGACAGACCGCGCCAGGAACCTTGGAAGGCCGCGTCCACCGCATCGGCGAAAGGCGCCCAGGCCAGCGTGTCCTGCTCGGCGTTGAGATCGCCCGTGCTCCCTTGGGCGACCTTGAGGGCGCGGCGGCGGAGTTGAACGAGGAGGTCGGCCCTGGCCTCCAGATGATCGGGATGGCTTTTCAGGAATTGCCGAAGCTGCCGCAAGGGATTCACGAAGCCGCTGGTCGCCAGCGCGCTTTCCAGTGCCTCTGGCGCAGGCACCTTGGTGCCCGAACTCAGCAATCGATTCTGGGTATCCAAAGCCAGCCAGCGCGCGGCTCCGACGCCATATTCCCGGCGCAACCACCCCTCGAATTCATCGCGGGAAGCCACTTCCTGCACCGAAAAATCCGCCGTGAAAAGCGCTTCATCCTCCAGCGCCCCATCCCACAGTCCTCGATCCGCCTTGCTCCAGGAGCCCAGCAGCAGAATCTTGTTGCCCTTCATCTGCGCCAGGCGATCCATGGGGTGTACGCCCGAACTCTGGGCCACCAGCAGGGCTGGCACAAACAGCAGCATCGAGGTACGCATGAGGCACGCTCCAGATGGGATTCTGCAGCGAGTATCCCACCGATCTTCCCTCGCTGCAGCTACTTCTGTGCGACGCTTCCCATCAGGCGGTTTCGCGCATCCAGCATATGCACGGCGAAGGTGCCGAGCCAGTGTTCGCCTTCGTAGCTGCCTGAGGCGATGAAGGGTAGCGAGGCTTCGGCGTGGCGATCTGCGGTGACAAGCAGGGAACGCTGTGCGGGCGAGGCTTTCAGGGCCTCCAGGATCACGTAGAGATTGCGGGCTCGGCTCAGGTTCAGGCCATCCAGGTGGACGATGCGAGGGTCGGTGCGATCTGAAACCTTGGCGGGATCGAGGTTTCCAGCGGCCATGAGTTCCGGCAGGAAACCCTTCAGCCACGGTTGGAACGCCT
>JAJTBC010000223.1 GCA_021287085.1 Bacillota bacterium
CACCGTGCCCATGCAGAGCGAAAAGCTGTTCGAGGCGCTGCGAGGCCTGGGCACCACGGCCCGGCTGGTGATGTTGCCCTACGAGGACCACGGCTACCGCGGGTCCGAAAGCGTGGAGCACGTGCTCTATGAAATGATTCATTGGTTCGATCGGTACGTGAAGAACGCTCCTCCGCGCAACAAATAGGAACGGTGGCCCGCCCTGCCTCCAAGGTGTGATCGAAGCCACGCTCAAATGGGCCTATGCTTTGGACGAACCGTTTTTGGAGTCACCCATGTCCCACACCATCACCGAATCCTGCGTCGCCTGCGGAGCCTGTGCGCCCGAATGCCCCGTGGAAGCCATCCACGAAGGCGATCCCATCTACCGCATCGACCCCGACACCTGCATTGATTGCGGCGCTTGCGTGGATACCTGCCCCAGCGAAGCCATCATCGCCGGCTAAGCGCTTTCCTTGCACGCGAAGAGCCCACGTTCGTGGGCTCTTCGGCATTTCAGGCCCGATCTAGGTCAGAGGATGATGTTCGCCTTGGCGGACCACCAGCAGGTAGAGCACGGCCATGCGCACGGGCACGCCGTTGGTCACCTGCTGCAGGATGAGGCTGTTGGGGCCGTCGGCCACCTCGGAGGTGATCTCGAAACCGCGGTTCATGGGGCCGGGGTGGAGGATGGCCACATCCTTCTTCGCACGCTTCATGCGCTCGGCGTGGAGCTGGTAGTAGCGGATGTATTCGCCCGCGCCGGGGATGTACTGGCCGGTGCCGCGCTCGAACTGGGCGCGAAGCATCATGATGGCGTCCATGTGGGGCAGCACGGGATCCAGCTCGAAGCTGAAGTCCACGTCGGGCCAGGTTTCCTTCAGTTCCATGGGCAGCAGCGTGGGCGGGCCCACCAGCGTGACCTTGGCGCCCATCTTGGTGAGCAGCCAGAGGTTGGAGCGCACCACCCGGCTGTGGCGAATATCGCCCACGATGGCGATCTTGAGGCCATCCAGGCGTCCGAAGCGTTCCCGCAGGGTGTAGGCGTCCAGCAGGGCCTGGGTGGGATGTTCGTGGGCGCCGTCGCCCGCGTTGACGATGCTGGCCTTCATGTGCCGAGCCAGCAGCGCATGGGCTCCGGCGGCGCTGTGGCGCATGACGATGAGATCGGGGTGCATGGCCTCTAGGTTCAGGGCCGTGTCGATGAGGGTCTCGCCCTTACTCAAGGAACTGGTGTCCGCGTCGAAGTTGATGATCTCGGCACTGAGGCGCTTCTCCGCGATCTCGAAGCTGTTGCGGGTGCGGGTGGAGTTCTCGAAGAAGAGGTTCACCACCAGGCGCTTTCGCAGGGCGGGCACGATCTTGATATCGGGTCGCTCGCAGACCTCCTCGAAACCTTTGGCCTGGTCGAGGATGGCCGTGATGTCCTGGGGGCTGAGCGGTTCGATGCCCAGCAGATCCTTGTGGGGAAAAACGTAGCGGTTCGTCATTTAGTCGCGCCCTTCCAAGAAAACGCCATCCACGGAATCGATCTCGTGCACCTTCACCGACACACGCTGGGTCATGGGCACTTCCAGCTTCAGCCCCACGAAATCCGCCTGGACGGGCAATTCGCGGCCCCCGCGATCCACCAGCACCGCCAGCCACACCCGCTTGGGGCGGCCGTGATCCAGCAAGGCATCCAGCCCCGCGCGGATGGTGCGGCCCGTGAACAGCACGTCGTCCACCAGCACCACCGTGCGCTCCCTCAAGGGGAAGGGAATCTCCGTGGGACGGACGATGGGACTGCCCGCCACTTCCGTCAGATCGTCGCGGTAGAGCGTGATGTCGAGCACGCCGATGGGAACGGGCCGCCCAAGGTTGGCTTCGAGCATGGTTCCCAGGCGTTCGGCCAGGGGCAAGCCCCGGCTGCGGATGCCCACCAGCACCAGGTTCTCTTCGTGGCCAAAGGCGGCGGCGATCTCCCTGGAAACCCGCTGCAGATAGGCCTCCATCTGAGTGGCGTCGAGCAGGCAGGGGGCGCTGGGTTCGGACATGGAAGCTCCTGGGACCGCTCACCAGTTTAGCGAAGGCCAGCTGCAGCCGATACCGAGAGGGCCACAAAGAAAAGCTGGAAAGGCTCACGCTCTTTTTCTGCGTGCTCTTTCTTTTCCTCCGTGCCCTTCGTGTTCAGCTTTTTGTCTGCGAACCCTTTCCACCACCCTTCCGGGATTGGCGGAAGCCTTCGGCGCCTTTCATTTCGGCGGTGGGTCCATGGGCCGGTTTGCGGGGGCGGGAGGGCCTGGAGGCGCTCTTCCATTGGGCCTGGAGGGCGGCGGCTTCGGGATTGCCGGGAGCGAGGCGCAGCACTTCATTGAGATCGGCCAGGGCCTCGCGGGGGCGATCCAAACGCTGGCGCAGCAGAGCGCGCTTCAGGAAGCCCCAGGTATTCAGGGGCTCCTGCCGAACGATTTCGTCGTACTGGGCTTCGGCTTCGTTCCAGCGGCCCGCTTCCTCGGCGGCCTCGCCGCAGAGCACATTGGTGACGGCGCAAAAGCCCAGCCACTTCCGCTGCTCGGCAAATTCAGCGGGAGTGTAGCGGGCCGTGGCCTTCACCTGATCGGCCACCTGGGCCAGATGACGCAGGGCGCGCTCGGTGTGGCTGTCCACCCTGGCGAACACTTCGGCGTCTCCGGTAGCGCGGAAGAAGTTCTCGCTCACCCGGCCTTCGGCGCGGTAGCGGTCGAAGAGCCGCGTGCCCGGATAGAGAGCCAGTGGCGAGAGCTGGGCATCGTGAGGGCGCACTTCCCGCAGGAACTCCGCGCTCGTTTCCACATCGGACCAGGTTTCGCCGGGGATGCCCGTGATGAGGTACACGCCCAGGTTCATGCCCACTTTCCTCACG
>JAJTBC010000235.1 GCA_021287085.1 Bacillota bacterium
AGCAAACGCTGTGCCCTCGGTGATGGGTTCTGGAAACTACCAGCGGAAATGGGCGAAGGCGCGGTTGGCTTCGGCCATCTTGTGAACGTCGTCCTTCTTCTTCATGGAAGCGCCACGGAAGTTCATGGCGTCCAGGATCTCACCGGCCAGCTTGTCGCGCATGGTGCGCTCGCCCCGGGCGGCGGAATAGGTCTTGAGCCAACGCATGGCCAAGGACTGGCGGCGGTTCTGGGGAACTTCCACCGGCACCTGGTAGGTGGCGCCACCCACGCGGCGGGACTTCACTTCCACCGTGGGCTTGATGTTGTTGAGGGCCTTGTCGAAGGCTTCCAGAGCGGGTTCGCCCGACTTCTTGGCGACGATTTCCAGCGCGCCGTAGAGGATGCGCTCAGCGGTGGCCTTCTTGCCGCGCTCCATGAGCACGTTGACGAACTTGGTGATGGCGATGCTGTTGTAGACGGGATCCGGCAGGATCTCGCGCTTGGCAGGAGTGCTGCGACGGGACATGGGCGGCCTCCTACTTCTTCGCCGCGGCGGCCTTGGGCCGCTTGGCGCCGTACTTGGAACGGGACTGGTTGCGGTTGGCGACGCCGGTGGCGTCGAGGGTGCCGCGCACCACGTGGTAGCGCACGCCCGGCAGATCCTTCACGCGGCCGCCACGGATCAGCACGATGCTGTGCTCCTGGAGGTTGTGGCCCACGCCGGGAATGTAGGTGGTGCACTCGATGCCGTTGGTGAGACGCACACGAGCCACCTTGCGAAGCGCGGAATTGGGCTTCTTGGGCGTGGTGGTGAAGACGCGGGTGCAGACGCCGCGCTTCTGGGGGCAAGCGTTGAGCGCCGGGCTCTTCGTCTTGTTCTGGAAGGTGGTCCGCCCTTGGCGGATCAATTGATTGATGGTTGGCACTCCAACCTCCTGAAAGGGACGCTCGGATCTTCCGGCGCCGGGGCCCAAGAGGTCGCGCGGGGCGACGTTGGACAGACGTAAAACACCGCGACCCTTTTGGGCCGGGAACCTATCACCTTAACAAAGACACCTGAAAAGTCAAGGCGGAATAGGGCAAGGGTTCAGTGACAGGCGCAGCCGCCACAGCAGCCGCCCCCTGTCGAAGACGGCCCAGAGGTCGATTCCACGGGCTTTTCCGAGCCTTTCCGGGCCGGACCTTCGCTGTAGCCATTGGCGAACCAGCCACTGCCCTGAAGGGCGAAGGCGGCGGCGGAGACTTGGCGCTGCATGCCCTGGGCTTGCCCGCACGAGGGGCAGTCGTGGGTCAAGGGCGCGGACATGGGTTCGAGCGTTTCCTCGGATTTTCCACAGGATTGACAACGGTACTCGTAGATCGGCATGACTCCCTCGGGGTCAAATCGGCGTTTTGCCGTAACCTTTGAGTTTACCCAGGAACTTCGATGACCGCACTGGATCGTTTCTACCCCAACGCTCAGGCCTTCCGCGAAGCCCTGACCGTGCAGCCCATAACCCTCTGCTTCACCAACGGCTGCTTCGATCTGCTGCATCCCGGCCACGTGGCCTACCTGGAGGAAGCACGCGCCCTGGGGGATTTCCTGGTGGTGGGCCTCAACAGCGATGCCAGCGTGGCGCGGCTGAAAGGACCGTCGAGGCCCCTTCAGGATGAAGAAGCCCGCGCCCGCATCTTGCTCGGTCTGCGCAGCGTCGATGCCGTGATCCGCTTCGACGAAGACACGCCGCTGGAGCTCATCGCCGCCCTGCGACCCCAGATCCTGGTCAAGGGCGGTGACTACACCCCGGAGACCGTGGTGGGCCGCGAGTTCGTGGAGGCCCACGGCGGCCGTCTGGTGCTGCTGCCCTTCCTGCCTGGCCACAGCACCAGTCGCATCGAAGCCCGCATCCGCGAAGGAAGAGGCGTTACGACAGAGAATCCTTGTCCGTGACTACTTCTTGATGGCAGCGTAGGCCACCGCGAGATTGGCCAAGGTCGCGATGTTCTCCTGCCAGGACACATCGCGCTTGACCTTGGTGGGCACCAGCACGGCATCTCCCGGTTCGACGGTACGGTTCATGACCCAGCTGTCCATGATGCGGCCATCGGCCTTCAACAGACGGATGTTCCAGGTGTCGGCATTGCGCGTGGTGCCGCCTGCCAGCCTCAGCACCTGCCGCACAGTCATGCCCGCTCCCACCTTGTAGGCCGCGAAGGGACTGGCGGCCTCGCCCACCACATAGGCGGCATCGGTGCGACGGGGAATGATGATTTCGTCACCATCCTGAAGCGTCACATCCGCTTTGGAATCGCCCTTGAGAGCGGCGGCGACGTTCACCACCATGCGATTCAAATTGCCGTCGGAAAGACCGTGAAGCAGCGGCGTCTTCAGCAATTGGCCCGTCAAGGGCTGGCGCTTGGTTTCGCCCAGACGTTCCAGGATCTGATTGATGCCGTTGGCCGTGGGGTCTAGCGTTTCCACGCCGGCGATCTGAGCGGCTCTCAACTTCTCTGGATCCACCTCGCCCATCTTGCGGAGGAAGATGGCCCCCTGAACCATGGCGTCGGGCGTGAGCCCACCGGCGCGGGCCAGGATGGCCTTCAAGCCCATGTCTTCCTGATCGAGGGTGTAAACGCCCGGACGTACCACCTGTCCTGAAAGGGTGACGCTGCGGTGGGGCCGGTAATCGGGGCGCGCGAAAACGCTGAGCTGGTCGAAAGGTTCGATGAGCGGATTGAGGGCGTCGTCCACCAACTGCACAGGGCTGGCGTTTTCGCTGGAGAGCAGGCGCGTGAGGTCCAGGCGGCGCACGTCGCTGGGTTTCCCATCGCGGGTATGGGCCAATTCCGCCACGAGTCGATCCGCGTTGACTTGGGGCACGCCCGCCCGGAAAAGAAGATCCGAGGCCCTCATGCCTTCATGGAATTCGTACCGCCCCGGCCTCGCCACAGGCCCCACCACGGTGACGGTGCGGTGCAGACGCAGATCCTGCACCCGATGCAATTCGATGCGATCCCGATCTTCCAGCAGCAGGTTGTGAGCCGGATCGCCTTCCAGAGCCTTCCCCAGATCAAAGGCCAGGTAGCGCGTGCGTCCGTCCACCAGGGTGCGGACGATCTCGCCGCGCCCACGGTAGGTATCGGCCAGCAACTGGTTTTCCCGCTTGAGCAGATCGCCCACGCGCAGGCCTTCCGTGCGCGCGAAAGCGCCTGGCACCCGGGCCCAGCCCTCCACCTGCACGAGACGCTGGAGACGGTCCATGAGCGGCAGCGCCGAAAGCACATCGCCGCGCAGCAAAGGCGTGGCGCTGCCCGCAGGCAGGGGCACATCCAGCACCGTGGACGCGCCGGAGGATTCCAATCGACGCAACGTCAATTTGTCCTGGAAAGCGCCTAAGGCAAAGCCTCCCGCGAAACGAAGCGCATCTCCCACGGTTTCACCGGGCAGCATTTCGAACTGCATGACCGGGGCCTTGCCTTCCAGCTGCCACCGCTTCAGCCATTCCGGCTGTCCCAGATACTCGCGACCCGCTTCCGGCTTTTCAGGAACGCGCTGATCGCCTCTGGCTGCAAGCTGTTTAGCCTTCAATTCATCTTTCAGGAGCTGCAGGCGCTCCTGAAGTTTCAGCCGCTCGTTCACAGTCATGGGCGGAGGCGCAAGGTTTGTCTGCACCTTGGATGAAGAGGCATTGGGCGATTGGTTCAACGCTGGAATTTCCGAATCGCCCTTGGCCAACACCGCTTCCAAACGCTCGATCTGAAGCCGCATGGACCGCTGTTCTTCGGATTCCCCAGCGAGACGATTTTCCTCGGCGGCAACATCCTCCTTGGTGTTCTCCCCAGCCTGAGCGGTTACCCGCATGAAGGCGCCTTCCAGCAGCACCGTATGGGCCACCATGGGCACGAACACCGTGTCGCCGCTCTGGAAGCCGAAGTTCAGATTGCCCAGGCCCTCGGCCCGCAGAGGATAGAGATCCACGGTGTGAACAGCCTTGCCCCCGCGCATGACGCGGATCTGCCGGAAACTGCCCAGGGGCGTGGGTCCACCCGCCATGCCCAACACATTCACAAGACTCGAAAGGCTCGGCACCAGGTAGCTGCCGGGCTTGTACACTTCGCCGATCACGAACACTCGCACTTCGCGCAGTTTGGTGACGGCCAGATCCACGGTGGCGCGGGAGAAGTTCTGCCCGACCTTGGCCTGCACCGCCTGACGGGCCTTGGCCAGGCTCAGGCCGCCCACTTTCACGGTGCCCACCTTGGGAATGACCAGTTCGCCTCGCCCATCCACTTTGGCGGGCACTTCGAAGGTGGCGCTGCCGAACACGTTCACCTGCAGTTGATCGCCCACGCCCAGCACGTAGTCTTCGGCGATGCCGCCTTCGGTGCCTTGGAAAGTGGCGAAGCGCACCTCGAAAAGATCCGCTGCGAACCGCTTGGGGCCTTTCTCTTTGGCCTTCATGGCCCGGATCTCTTGATCCAGGCTGCGTTCCTTCTTCTCCCTGGCCTCCTGGGCCTTGGCGTCTTCCACGGCATTGGGTGATGCCGCGGTTCTGGGAAGTTCCTGCATGAACGGAGTCGGGTTCTGGGCCGCCGCCTGGGCCTTGAGAGCGCTCAGAGGATCCGCCTCCTGCGCCATGAGGGCCAACGAGCCCATTACCAGTCCCACCATCTGACGCGAAAGACGATTCATGCCGATCCTCGGAAAACCAAAAAGGCTACGCCCCACGAACCCGCGAGGCCTGAAACGGGCTTGATCCTGAAGGGAAAGTGTATCACCCGGAGAACCCGACTATTCCTGAGTGTTCCTCAAGGCGTTGAGCTTGCCGGCGTAGCGCGCCTGCTCGGCCGGAGACGCCCATCGATGGGCTGCCTCCAGGTCGCGGAGCGCCTCTTTCACACGGCCCAGGGTGATGTGGGCGCGGGCGCGCAGCAGATGGAACTCTGGTTCGTACTGGAAGAGTTTGATGGCCCGGTTCACCAGCCGCACCGATTCCTCGCTCTCTCCCCGTTCCAGGGCTTCTTCGGCCAGGAACGCATTGAAGTAGGGATCCTTCTTGCGCACCTCCTGTCCCAGCTCCCGGAACCGTTGGGCGTCCTCCAACCGTCCCTGGGCGCGCATGAGGCCTTCCATGTTGCCGATGGCGAAACTGTCCCTGCCATCGCAGGCCAGAGCCTTGCGGAAGGATTCTTCCGCCTTGACATCCTCTCCCATGTGCCGCTGGACCACGCCCAGGATGTTCCAGCCCACGCTGAGGGTGTTATCGGTAGCCAGCGCCCGCTGCGCCATGACCATAGCCTGATCTGGATTTGAGCGATCCAGTTCCTCCACGGCCCGGTTGGAAAAGAAGAGAGCGGTCACCTGCCTGCGGCTGAGAATCGAAACCCGATATAGGCCCACGCGCCGTCGAAGCTGGGGCAGGAAATCCGCCACCACGTCCTCCAGGGGAGGCAGTTGCACCAGCGCCACCAGATGGCGCTCCATGCGAATCAGGGAGCCCTCCCGGCGCCAACGATTGGTGTTCAAGGCTTCGGCGTACTGGGCATCGATGTGGATGCCCTGGCACGAGGCCACGTAGAAAGCCGTGAGGGAGAGGCAGTTGGCTTTCCGTTCCTTCCACACCTCGGCGGCAGTGCGGGTGCGGGTGTTGTCGTACACCATGCCCAGTCCCCCTTCCTCCACGGGTCTGAACACCGCACTGAGGAAGGCCTGGAGCTTGGGTTTGGTGCCGTTCTGGCTGCCGGTGATCCTGCGCGCGAAGGCGATGGCCTCCTCCGGCAAGCTCAAGGGATCTTCAGCCATTGGAGCCTGCGCCGCCAGGGCGCTCCCCACCAACACGGGCACCTTCCATAGCACTGGTCGCATGGATACCTCTGGCTTCACCCTACGCGCCCTTTCTTTACACTGGAAGCAGGAGTTCCCATGACACCTCTCCGAGCCGTCGTATGCGCCTATTCCCCCGTGGGGCGGGAAGCCCTGGCGGGCCTGCTGGAGGCCGGCGTGGAGGTCGCGGTCCTCTACACCTATGCCCAAGGCCCCGACGAAAAGTGGTTCGAAGCCCCGGCGGAACTGGCGCAGCGTCACGGCATTCCCGTGCGCATGGCGGCGAATTTCAACGCCGATGCGGTGTACGACGAACTGCGCGAACTGGCGCCGGATTTCCTGTTCAGCTTCTATTTCCGCGAAATGATCCAGGCGCGGGTGCTGGCCCTCCCCAGGCTCGGAGCCTACAACTTGCATGGGTCGCTGCTGCCCGCCTATCGAGGCCGCGCGCCCATCAATTGGGTGTTGGTGAAAGGCGAGACCCGCACCGGCGTGACGCTTCATGCCATGACACCCAAGCCCGATGACGGCGATGTGATCGCGCAGGTGCCACTGGCCATCGACTGGGACGAAACGGCCTTGAGCCTCACGCTGAAGGCGGCGGCGGCGGGTCGGCAGTTGATGAAGGAAGCCCTTCCCGCCTTGATGCGAGGCGAGGCGCCGCGCCTTCCCCAGAAAACCCTCGGCCCTTCGAGCTATTTCGGCGGCCGCAAGCCCGACGATAGCCGCCTGGATTTCGCCATGACCGCGAAGGAAGCCTTTAATCAGATTCGCGCCGTGGCGGATCCCTGGCCCAACGCCTACCTGGAAACCTCCCGGGGAAAGCTCCATGTGGCCTGGGCTTTGCCCACCGCCTTGCCCTGCCCCGCAGGCACCTTCAAGGCCACGGAAGAAGGCGTGCTCCTGGGCTTCGCCGATCAGGCCTTGCGCATCGTGGCTCTCCGAAATCATTCGCAGCGCAGCGAACGCCCCACGGACCATGCCGCGTGGCTGCAGGCGCTGGGCATTCCTGAAACCAAGCCCTGAACCCGATCGAGGTTTGAGATAAGCTGAGGCACATTCCCCAGGAGGCTTCGATGAAACGTCTTGCAGCGTTGCTGCTGGTTCCGGCTTTGGTGCTTTCGGCGACACCCCGCAGGCCCCGCCGGGGAGGGCCCGTCAGCACGGCGGCAGAGGCCAAGGCCATCGCCGAGCGTGAGGTGGGCGGCACTGCCGTTCATGCTCATCGCATTCCTCTCAATGGCGCTTCCAGCGGCTGGGAAGTGGAGGTCCACATGCCCAACGAAGATCGCGGCTGGCGCTGTGTCATCGATTCCGACACCCACATGGTGCATACCAAGGAGCGGATTCCCAATCCCAAAACGGGTCGCAAGCGCTAGGCAAAAAGCCAACCACGCCGAAAGGATTTAAGAGGTCTTGACGGGTGTTGGCGTGGCCCTCCAGTCGTCACCCGCGTTTCTTGACCCACCCCGTACACTGGAAGTTCTGGCGCTCATGCGCAACGGAGGATGCAATGGCTTTGATGGATTGGGGCAAGGCGCAATTTCTCGACATCATCGAATGGCTGGACGATTCCAACGACACCATGGCGTGGCGCTTTCCCTTCCGGGAGCAGGAAATCCAGAACGGCGGCAAGCTGGTGGTGCGCGAAAGCCAGGAAGCCGTCTTCGTCAACGAAGGCCAGTTCGCCGATGCCTTCGGCCCCGGCACCCATACCCTGACCACCCAGAACCTGCCCATCCTGGCCACCCTCAAAGGCTGGAAGTACGGTTTCTCCAGCCCCTTCAAGAGCGATGTCTATTTCCTGAACACCAAGCTCTTCAACGATCTCGGCTGGGGCACCCCCAATCCCATCATGATGCGGGATGCGGATTTCGGCATGCTGCGCATCCGCGCCTTCGGCATCTATTCCATCCGCGTGGTGGATTCCAAGAGCTTCCTCAAGAACGTGGTGGGCACCAACGGCATCTTCACTGTGGCCGATATCCAGGAGCAGCTGCGCAAGAGCCTCCTGAGCCGCTTCACCGATGCCCTGGGCGAAGCCAAGATCCCCGCGTTGGATCTGGCCGCGCACTACGACGAGCTTTCCGATCTGCTCCAGAAGAAGATGAACCCCGAATTCCAGACCATGGGCCTGGAGTGCTCCAAGCTGTTTATCGAGAACATCAGCCTGCCCGAAGAAGTGGAAGCCATGCTGGACAAGCGCACCAGCGTGGGCATGATGGCGCCGGTCATGGGCGCCTACACCCAGATGCAGGTGGCCGATTCCATTCCCCTGGCGGCCCAGAATCCCGGCGGCATGGCGGGCATGGGCATGGGCGTGGGCGTGGGTTTCGGCATGGGCAACATGATGGCCAACCAGATGGGCCAGGCCGCCCAGATGGGTCAAGGCATGATGAACCCCGGCGCCCCCGCTGCGCCGGCGCCCGCCGCGCCCGTGAAGACCCTGAAGGAAGAATTGACCGACCTGAAGGATCTATTCGATTCCCAACTCATTACCCAGGCCGAATTCGACACCCAGCGCGCCGCCGTCATGAAGAAGCACGGCATGGCCTAGGGCTCGAAGCCCGGCGAATCCTCACTCCCATCACATTACGTGCATCGGCATTCATCCTTTTCGGAGGAGTGCCGATGCCTTTCAGGTAGAATGTTTCCTCCGAGGAGCGTTGCGAGGCTGCGGCCCCAGGCTCGGAACCGGCCCCAGGCCGATGGAACAACGGCGCTCACCTGACAAACCTTACGAGCATCCAAATGGTTTGACGGGTGAATGCCGAAGGCGTCCTCGTTCCTTTTCCCACGGAGATCCCCATGAACCAAGTTCAAGCCTGCGTGGCCGATCCTTCGTTGGCCCCCTGGGGCCGCAAGGAAATCGCCATCGCCGAAGCAGAAATGCCCGCCCTGATGGCCATCCGCGAGGAATACGCCACCACACAGCCCCTCAAGGGCGCCCGCATTGCGGGCAGTCTGCACATGACCATCCAGACCGCGGTGCTCATCGAGACCCTCAAGGCCCTGGGCGCCGAGGTGCGGTGGGCCAGCTGCAACATCTTCAGCACCCAGGATCATGCCGCTGCCGCCATCGCGGCTACGGGCACGCCTGTTTTCGCCATCAAGGGCGAAAGCCTGGAGGACTACTGGGAGTTCACCCACCGCATCTTCGAGTTCGAGGGCGGCGCCAACATGATCCTCGACGATGGGGGCGATGCCACGCTGCTGCTGCATCTGGGCGCGCGGGCCGAGAAGGATGCCACGGTGCTGGATCATCCCGATAGCGAGGAAGCCACCGTGCTCTTCGCCGCCATCCGGCGCAAGCTGGCCCAGGATGGCACATGGTACAGCCGCCAGCTGGCGGCCATCCGGGGCGTTACGGAGGAAACCACCACCGGCGTGCATCGGCTCTACGAAATGCACCGCAAGGGCGAGCTGAAGCTCCCCGCCATCAACGTCAACGACAGCGTGACCAAGAGCAAGTTCGACAACCTCTACGGCTGCCGCGAATCGCTGGTGGACGGCATCAAGCGCGCTACCGACGTGATGATTGCGGGCAAGATCGCGGTGGTGTGCGGCTACGGCGACGTGGGCAAAGGCTGCGCCCAGGCTTTTTCCGCTCTCCGCGCCCAGGTGTGGGTCACGGAGATCGACCCCATCTGCGCCCTGCAGGCGGCCATGGAAGGCTATCGCGTGGTCACCATGGAGGAAGCCGCGGCCCAGGCCGATATCTTCGTCACGGCCACGGGCAACTACCATGTCATCAGCTTCGAGCACATGCAGGCCATGAAGCACGGCGCCATCGTGTGCAACATCGGCCACTTCGATAGTGAGATCGATGTGGCGAGCCTGGAGCGCCATTGCCGCTTCGAGGAGATCAAGCCCCAGGTGGATCACGTCATCTTCGACAATGGCAAGCGGCTGATCCTGCTGGCCAAAGGGCGTCTGGTGAACCTCGGCTGCGCCACCGGCCATCCCAGCTACGTCATGAGCAGCAGCTTCGCCAACCAGACCCTGGCGCAGATCGAGTTGTGGACCCAGCGCGACACGGGCCGCTATCCCATCGGCGTCTATACCCTGCCCAAACAGCTCGACGAAAAGGTGGCGCTGCTCCAACTGCGCACCCTGAACGCCCGTCTCACGCGGCTCACCGAAGGCCAAGCGGCCTATATCGGCGTCGGCGTGGATGGCCCCTACAAGCCCGAACACTATCGCTACTGAGGATTTCCCATGAGCTTGCTCGCCGTTGGCAGTGTCGCGTTCGATGATCTCGAAACCCCTTCAGGACGCCGGGAGAATGTGCTGGGCGGCTCCGCCACCTACTTCTCCCTGAGCGCCAGTCATTTCACGCCCGTGGCCATCGTGGCCGTGGTGGGCGAGGATTTCGGCCCAGAGCAGATGAAGGTTTTCGAAGGCAAGCCCATCGATCTACAGGGGCTCGATCGCGCGAAGGGCAAGAGCTTCCGCTGGAAAGGCGCGTACGGACAGGATTTGAACACCGCCACCACCCTCGATACTCAGTTGAATGTGTTCGCGGATTTCCATCCGAATCTGCCCGAGGCCACCCGCCGGTGCCCCTTCCTTTTCCTGGGCAACATCGCGCCAGGGCTGCAACTGAATGTAGTGAATCAGATGGCCCAACGCCCGCGCTGGATCGCGCTCGACACCATGAATTTCTGGATCGAAGGAGATCGCGAAGCCCTTTTCGAGGTGCTGAAGGCCATCGATATTCTGCTGGTGAACGAAGCGGAAGCCCGCGCCATCAGCGGCGAGCGCAATCTCGTGAAGGCCTGTCGCGCCATTCAGACCTTGGGCCCGCGCATCGTGGTGGTGAAGCGGGGTGAATACGGCGCAGTGCTGGCGGCCCCAGAGGGCTTGTTCATGGCTCCGGCCTATCCATTGGAAGATGTCTGCGATCCCACCGGCGCGGGCGATACCTTCGCAGGGGGCTTCCTGGGCCATCTGGCTTCCACGGGAAGCCTCTCCCTTGAAGACCTGAAGGAGGCCCTGCTGCGCGGCACCGTCATGGCCAGTTTCACGGTGGAAGCCTTCGGCACTGAACGCCTGGCTGCCGTCACCCAGGCCCAGATCCAGGAGCGACTGGCAGCTTTCAAGGCCATGATTCGCCCGAGCGGCATCTAAGCATTCGATCTCGATTTCAGGAGTTCTCATGTTCAAGCAAGGCGTCCATCTCTTCACCTCCGAAAGCGTCACCGAAGGTCATCCCGACAAGATCGCCGATCAGATCAGCGATGCCGTGCTGGACGCCGCCCTGCGCGATGATCCCTCCAGTCGCGTAGCCTGCGAAACCCTCGTCACCACGGGCCTCGTGGTGGTGGCGGGCGAGATCACCACCAGCACCTACATCCCCGTGGCCCAACTCGTGCGCGAAGTGGTGCGCGGCATCGGCTACGACCACAGTTCCAAGGGCTTCGACTGCGACACCTGCGGCGTGATGGTCACGCTGGATCAGCAAAGCCCTGATATCGCCATGGGCGTGGATACAGGCGGCGCGGGCGACCAGGGCCTCATGTTCGGCTACGCCACCCGCGAAACGCCGGAGCTGATGCCCGCACCCATCCAGTACGCCCATGCCCTCACCCATCGCCTTTCCGAAGTGCGCAAGAGCGGCCTGCTGCCCTTCCTGCGTCCTGATGGGAAGAGCCAGGTGACGGTGCAATACGACGGCTCCCGTGTGGTGCGCATCGATGCGGTGGTGGTGTCGTCCCAGCATGATGAAGCCGTCTCCAACGCCACGCTCCGCGCCGAAATCGAACAGCAGGTGATTCGCGCGGCACTGCCCGCCGACCTGCTCGATGCCCAGACCAAGATCTACATCAACCCCACGGGGCGGTTCGTGGTGGGCGGCCCGGTGGGCGATTGCGGCCTCACGGGGCGCAAGATCATCGTGGACACCTACGGCGGCGCAGGCCATCACGGCGGCGGCGCCTTCAGCGGCAAGGATCCCAGCAAGGTGGACCGCTCCGCCGCCTACATGGCCCGGTACATCGCCAAGAACGTGGTGGCTGCAGGCCTGGCGGACCGTTGCGAGCTCCAGCTCGCCTACGCCATCGGCGTGGCCGAGCCCGTGTCCATCAGCGTGGAAACCTTCGACACTGGGCAGGTTTCCGATCAGACCATCGTCAAGGCCATCCGCGAGGTCTTCCGCTGCACGCCCCAGGCCATGATCGAGACCCTCGACCTGCGCAAACCCATCTATCAGCCCACCGCCTCCTTCGGGCACTTCGGTCGCTCCGCTTTCGCCTGGGAACGCATCGACAAGGCCGAAGCCCTCAAAGCCGCGGCTCGCTAGGGGTCCTTGCGATCTAGGCGCGTGTCTTGGCCAGTACGGACCGAAGGATCTCGGACAACTGAGACACGCGATAAGGCTTGGCGATCATGCCAAAGGCTCCCTGGGCAAGCAGCTCCTGCACCTCTTCGTTTTCGCCGTATCGGGTACAGATGAGGATGGGCACGGTGGTGCTGATGGCGCGCATCTGGGCAAAGGCTTGCGCACCGCTCAGCACGGGCATCCGCAGATCCAGCATGACCGCCTGGAGATGGCGGTGATGCTGCCGGTAGGCCTCTACGCCGGAACCGCCATCCGAGGCCAGATCCACGACATAGCCGAGGCTCTCCAGGGCCGCCTTGGCCACTTCCCCGACAATGGGTTCGTCCTCCACCACCAGAATGCGGCCTTTTCCCATCATGGAGGTTTCTTCTTCAATCTTCACCACGGGCACCAGCTTGCCCTTGGGGAATAACACACGGAAGGTGGTGCCGAGGCCCACCACCGATTGCACGCGCACCGTGCCGTGATGGGAGGCCACGATGCCGTACACCGTGGAAAGTCCAAGACCAGTGCCGCTTTCCCCCTGTCGCGTCTTGGTGGTGAAGAAGGGCTCGAAGATGCGGTTCAGCACCTCCTCGCTCATGCCCGGCCCCGTATCCGAAATTCGGATTTCCACATAGTCTCCGTCGGACAGATCCACATCCTTTTCAAGGATCAGGCTACGGGTCGCCAGGGATAGAGAACCTTTGCCCCCCATGGCCTCGATGGCGTTGATGCAAAGATTCACGAGAATTTGCTGAAGCTGGGAGGGATCGCCATCAATGCTGAGGCCCGGCTCGAGTTCCATGGAAAGCTTGAGATCGGGATGCATCATGGGCTTGAGCAGAACAAGACATTCGTTCACGCCCTGTGTCACATCCACGGCCTCGGTGCGGTTCTTCCCGCGTCGCCCAAAGGCCAGCAGTTTCCCGGTAAGTTCGCTGGAGCGGGCCGCCGCATTTACGATGGCGCGCAGATGCTCTTGGCGCTTGGGATTCTGCTCGCCTTCCAGCAGCAGATCCGCGTAAGCGAGAATGCCCGTGAGCATGTTGTTGAAATCGTGGGCCACGCCACCCGCGAGGCTGCCGAGGCTGTTGAGCTTCTGCACCTGGGCCTGCTGCACCTGCTTTTCGAGACGATGGCGAGCTTCCACGGAATCGAGGGCCTCGTTCACATCCATCACCAAGCGGCCGATCTCGTCTCCGTCATGCCCCTTGGGAGCACTCAAACGCTTGCCTCGATCCGCTTCCCATTCGTTGAGGTGATCGGAAATGAACTTGATGGGCCGCACGACCACGTAGATGATGACCACGGCAAGCACCAGACCCATGACCACCGTCAGCACCAGCAGCACGGCCCGCGTGATCCAGACGTAGCGCGAGGTATTGCGGGCCACTTCCTCTGCGTTCAGGACCACCCGCAGTTCGCCCACCACGACCTCCGGTGGCCAGGGAGAACGCACTGGGCGCACCAGTTCCGGACCCGCCTCAAGGCGACCGGCTTGCTGGGCGGCCCCCAGAAGGCCTTCGGTGCTGCTGATTTCGGCCTTGATGATGGCGGAAGAATTGACGAGGCTCTGAGCCGTTTCCTGCGCCAACTGCTCGTCACGCACGAAACAGGCCGCACGAATCGAAGGTTCCATGCCTGCCAGCAGGCCCTCCACGCGCACTCGAGCTTGACGGGTTTCGTAGCGGCGGATCATCAGGCCCAACGCCTCGCTGGCCACGAAACCGATGAGCATGGCCGTGCCAAGCACCGTCCAGGTCGTCCTTAGGACAAGACTGGCGCGAGCTCGACGGACGACCATGTCCGCTCCCTACTTCCCAAGATCCAGTACGACCCTTACGCGGCCATCCACCTTGGCTCCATCCACCACCCCTACGGCGCCGCGATTCTGGGATACGAATTCCAGCACTTCGCTCACGCTGGCCACCTGGCGGGGAGGCTGGGCCTGTCCCGAGAAGAACAGTCGAGCCCAGTAGGCGGAGATTTCGGGCAACTCTTTGTTGACCAGCAAGCGGTAGAAGGCGATGCGCAGGGTGGTGGGCTGAGCTTGTTCCACAGGCACGGCCACCACATTTCCAGCAAGGCGCTTCTGGCGGCCCATGAAGATGTTGGTAACTTCATCCCGGGTGAGGCGATCCACGCCACTGGAGGGATTCACGATCACGACCGGCGCACCCGCTCGCAGCGGCGCAGCCAAGGAGAGAATCAAGAGCAGGAAGAGATGGCTGAGGCGTTTCATATCGTCCGCCTCAGAACACGAAATCAAGCATGACGGAGGCAATGGTCGCCTGTCCGTTCCAGCTCGGAGAAACATTGCGCCACAGCATTCGCGCCGAAGGCTCGGCGAAAACACGATCCATTTGGAACTTCAGCGCCATCTTGGAATGGAAATCCCAGCGGCATCCCGCCGACCAGGTGGTCTGCTCGCCGCGCTGTCCTGTGCGGTATTCCATGTAGCCTTGGGCGAGAGCTTGTCCCTGCGGGCCGAGGTAGGGAAGGTTGCCCACATAGATGTCCGGGCGTTCCGAAAGCAGCCGGGAAACCATCAAGTAAGGCACGGTGGCGCCCCAGCGGTATCCCAGGGAAACATAGCCCATCTTCATATCGGGCACCGGTCCGCTGCTGGCATGACTCATGGCCAAGGCCGATTCCACTCGAACCGGGCTGGGCTCCCAGGTGGTGCCCAAGGAGTAGTAATTGAAACGAGTGCCTCTGAAGTTCAGGTTCACCGCTTCCGCCTCGAGCCGTGGATCATGCAGCATCTGGGCGAAGGCCATCATGCCTTCCTGAAGATCGGAGAACGGCTTGGGATAGTTGCGTGTGGGTTCCGCCAAAGCCCAGGCCGCGCGGAGATTGAGCGTGTCCTGCTGATACTCCACGGTGGCGCCGACGATCTTGGTGCCCGCCAAGGTGACGCGGGGGCCAGAAGCCGCCACGCCGATCTGATCCACCGAGGAGGCCCGCCCCGCAGCCACCTTCATCCGCAAGGTTCGCTGGGCGCCCAGGGATTCGGTCCAGGCCACATCGCCACCATCCATGCAGGTCACCTGCAAGGGACCATAGAAATCCACAGGGGGTCGCACCCACAAGTAGGAATAGCCCACGTTGCGGGTGTCAGCGAGCTGGAACACGTCCCAGCCCACTCGGCCCAGGCGGATCTGGAGTTCCGGCATGGGTGCGTAGTTCAGGAAGGCCCAGGTCAAATCGGGGGTATAGGTGGCATCGTAGCGGTAGCGGCTGACCACCTGCCCCACCGCCGAGAAATGCTCGCTCAGGCGCACGTTCAACTGCAATCCGAGGCGACTATCGGTGTTGGGATCAAAACGGCGAGCAGTGCCCCTGGGCTGAGAGGGTTCGCGGATGAATTCCGCGTCGCGGGTGGAGCTCCAGGCCAGGCCCAGGGTTCCGAAACCGCCCACTTTCCAGCGGGAGTCTCCATCCTGAGCGCTCAATGCCAGAGAGAATGCAGCCAAGGCCGCACAAGTCCTCCCTTTCATCGCCATGCGAATCCTCCAAAGGCACACCTTATCCTTTCGGGCGCGAGGTCGACGAAGATTAGAAATAAAAAAGCAGGAAGACCTTGTGGTCTATTTCAAATCTTTTCTGAGGTTTACCAGACCTTTCGGCCGCCTATCCAGGTGCCTTCCACCTTGCCCGGCAGGTCCCAACCCTTGAAGGGGGTATTGAAGGATTTGCTCTGGATGAAAGCCCGATCCACGGCGACGCGGGCCTGGGGATCCAGCAGCAGGAAGTCGGCGGGATGTCCCACCGCCAGCGTGCCTAGCCCCTGCTTGTGAAGGTTGAAGGCCTGAGCGGGCCCCCAGGAAAGCAGTTCGATGGCCCGGGCGAGGCTGATGACCTTGCGGTTCACCAGCAGCTCCAACGTGAGCGGCAGCGCGGTTTCCAAGCCGATGACGCCAAAGGACGCGATGGGCAATTCACATTCCTTGTCATCCCACGTATGGGGCGCATGATCCGTGGCAATGGCATCCACGGTGCCATCCGCCAAGGCTTCCAGAATGGCGTCGATATCGGCCTGGGTGCGCAGGGGCGGATTCATCTTGTAGTTGGCGTCGAATTTCGCAAGCTCGCGATCCGTGAGCGCAAAGTGATGGGGCGTCACTTCGCACGTCACGCGCAGGCCCTTGCGCTTGGCTTCGCGCACCATGGCCAGGCTGTTCTTGGTGGAAAGGTGGGCCAGGTGCAGGTGGCCGCCGGTGTACTCGGCCAGCACCAGATCCCGCGCCACCATCACCTCTTCCGCGGCGCTGGGAATGCCCAGGCAACCCAGGCAAGCGCTCACGGCGCCTTCGTTCATCACGCCTTTGCCCGAGAGGTTCGTATCCTCTTCGTGGGCCACGATGGGCACATCGAGCCACTCGGTGTATTTCAGCGCACGGCGCATGATGGCAGCGTTCATGACGGGCTTGCCGTCGTCGCTGAAGGCCACGCAGCCTGCGTTTTTCAGCGTGCCGAAATCGGCCAGCTCCTCGCCCTCCATGCCTCGCGTCACCGCGCCGATGGGGAAGTAGCGACAGAGGTTGGCCTTGGCGGCGCGCGCCAGCATCAGCTCGGTGATGGCCACGGAATCGTTCACGGGCTTGGTGTTCGCCATGGCACACACCGAGGTGAAGCCTCCGGCCACCGCCGCGCGACTGCCCGTTTCGATGTTCTCCTTGGCGGTCTGTCCCGGCTCGCGGAAATGCACATGGAGATCCACCAGGCCCGGCGTCAGCAGCTTGCCGCCCGCATCGAGAATCTCCGCTCCTTCCGGCGCTTCCACCCCCGCGCCCACCGCCGCGACCTTTCCTTCGATCACCAGCAGGGAACCTAGTTCATCTCGCTTCTGACCTGGGTCCAGAATCCGAGCATTCTTCACGAGCAGCGACGACATGAGCACCTCGACAGAACCTCCATGGTACCCGACGACGCGGGTTCACTCCATTTCGGTTACTTCGAGCAGTTCATCATCCTCTTCGTAGAAGTCGCCCTCTTCCACGAGAATCTTCACCACGCGGCACGCCTCGGGGGCATTCACGTAGAAGGGGGTGCGAGCGGAATCCGCGCCTTCCATGAGGAGCAGGATTTCGTCCTCTTCCACTTCCTGTCCAGGCTGAACATGGATGTCCACCACCGTGCCTGGCCATTCTGCGCGGATGATCATAGGAACTCCCGAAAGCTTACGCCGAAGGTAGATCAAAGCTCCGGCTTGTGCAAGCCAGGATGAAAAAGCGATTTTGAAGCGCTAATCGTCCTTGCGCCTCGGCAGCCACGCCACGCCGATGGCCAGGCCAAGAGCCAGCAGCATCCTCAAGCCCATGAGCTGGGTGGAAATGCGATGGGCTTTGCCGTGGGCCACCCGGTCGGGATGGTCCTGAGGCACGGTGTCGATGGGCGCGGCCATGTGGGCGCGAAGCTGGGCCATGCGCGGCGTCACGATGAAGCTGCTGGCGAAGCACATGAGCAGCGCTGCCAGTGCGGCCGCACTCCAGAGCCGCAAGGGGCCGACGCCATCCTTCTCCTTGAACTCCGCCAGCCAGCGGGGCACCCACACCAGCGCCAGGGAAAGACCGAAGGCGATCCAGGCGGCCCATTCCAGGCGCACCAGGCTGGCGCCCACGATGCGCCCAGCCACATCGCGGCTCTCGGCCAGCTTGAAGGTGACGGGAGCCTGGACGAAAGCAAAGCCGATGGCCAGCCCCAGCCAGAGCACCAGCAGGGCTGCGGAAAAAAGATCGAGGCGGCGAAGGTTTTTTTCGGTCATGGGCATTCTCAAAATAAAAGTGGATCACCACAGAGGCACGGAGGCACAAAGAAAGAAAGCAGAGAAGAACTACGAACGGGCACGAAGGTAAAAAGCAAGCGCGCAGAGAAAGGAAGGTACGAAGGATTCAGACTTCGGTTGTGGGGCAGGTGCTTTCATCCCTTGAATGCGCCCCGGCGAAAGAAGCCAACCCGACGGTTCGCCTCGTTCACCTCAGTAGCTCCACTCGTTGTAGGGGATGCCGTTGCTGCCAATGTCCGTGGAGCCGCTGCGGATGCGGAAGATGCCCACTTCCGAATCGGGGTTGTCGGGATCCTGGTCTTCGTAATCGAAGGTCCAGGTGTCCTTGGACTGGGTCATGGGATCCACGGGAATGCGCCGCAAATAGCCCTGGGACGTCAGGCGGTCGATGGTGGCGGGATAGCGCCCCTTGTCCGCCCGATGCTGTTCAAGGGCGTGGTTGAGCTGAAAGAGATCCTCCTTCAGCACGGCTTCCTTGGCACTGCGTGTGTGGCTGCGGTACCCCACGATGCCCACGGTGGTCATGAGGGCCAGGATCGTCATGGCCGTGACCAGTTCCAGGAGCGTGAATCCGCGCGAACGCTTGCGAAAAACCATGGCCCACCTTACCACGGGAGGAAGATCCACCGAGGGAAAAGAGAAAAACGAAGGGTACGGAGAAAGGCGGGGAGATTCTCGTCTCCCCGCCTTTCTCGTGGTACCCCGGCTTACGACAAGCTCGTGGCAGCGATCTTTTCGCGGGTGAAGAATTCCAGCAGATCGCCTTCCTTGAGGGCATCGAAGCCGTCGAGGGCGATGCCGCAATCCAGGCCGTTCTTCACTTCGCCCACATCTTCCTTGAAGCGCTTGAGGCTCTTGAGGCCGCCGGTCCAGAGGATGTCCTCGCCGCGCTTGACGCGCACCTTGAAGGCTTTCTGCACCTTGCCTTCGGTGACGAAGGAGCCCGCGATCATGGACTTGTCGATCTTGAAGAGCTGGCGCACTTCGGCCTGGCCTTGGATGGTCTCCTTTTCCGTGGCGTCGAGCAGGCCCACCATGGCGGCGGTGATCTCTTCCGTGACCTTGTAGATGATGTCGTGGTAACGGATTTCCACGCCTTCTTCCTGGGCCATTTCCTCGGTCTTGCGCTCGGCCTTCACGTTGAAGGCGATGATGGTGGCCTTGGAGGCCTGGGCCAGCAGCACGTCGTTCTCGGTGACGGTGCCCGCGCCGGAGTGGATGATGCGGACCCGCACCTTTTCGGTGCCCAGCTTCTCGAGACTGCCCACCAGCGATTCCACGGAACCGGAGGTATCGGCCTTGATGATGAGGGGCAGTTCCTTGACCTGGCCTTCCTTGAGGGTGCTGAAGAGGTTCTCCAGGGTGACCCGCTGCTTGGCGTGGGCCGCGGCCTTGGCCTTCTCCTGCCGGAAGCTCACGATCTGGCGAGCCTTGGCCTCGTCTTCCACCACCTGGAAGTTGTCACCGGACACGGGCACTTCCTCGAAACCGAGGATCTGTACGGCGGTGGAGGGCCCCGCTTCGGTGATGCGTTCGCCCCGGTCGTTGAACATGGCACGCACGCGGCCCATGGTGGCTCCGGCCACGAAGATGTCGCCTGCATGGAGGGTGCCCTGCTGCACCAGCACCGTGGCCACGGGACCGCGACCGCGATCCAGCTTGGCTTCCAGGATGCTGCCCGCCGCGGGACATTCCACCACGGCCTTGACTTCCTTGAGATCCGCCACCAGCAGCAGCGTTTCCAGCAGCTCGTCGAGGCCCTGCTTGGTCTTGGCCGACACGGGAACGCTGGGCACATCGCCGCCGTAGGTTTCGGTCTGCACGTTGTGCTGGAGCAGCATCTGCTGCACGCGGTCGGCGTTGGCCTGGGGCTTGTCGATCTTGTTGATGGCCACCACCATGGGCACGCCTGCGGCCTTGGTGTGGTTGATGGCTTCAATGGTCTGAGGCATCACGCCGTCGTCGGCGGCCACCACCAGGATCACGATGTCCGTGACCTTGGCGCCCCGGGCGCGCATCTTGGTGAAGGCCTCGTGGCCCGGCGTATCGATGAACACCACCTGGCGCAACTCGCCGGTGTTGGGATCTTTCACGTCCACGTGGTAGGCGCCGATGGCCTGGGTGATGCCGCCCGCTTCGCCCGCCGCCACTTTGGACGAACGAATGGCGTCCAGCAGCGAGGTCTTGCCGTGATCCACGTGGCCCATGATGGTGACCACGGGGGAACGGGGCAGCTTCTCGCCCGCCACCTCGGAGCCTTCTTCCTGGGACATCTGCACGTCCTCTTCGAAGGAGACGATATCGGCCAGGTAGCCGAATTCCCGCGCCAGTTCCTTGGCCAGCTCGGTATCCAAGGGCTGGTTGATGGTCACGAACATGCCGCGATGCAGCAGCTTGGCCATCACGTCCTTGGCGGCGCGGTTGACCTTTTCCGCCAGCTCCTTCACGGTCACGCCCTCGGAGAGCATGACGATGCCGATTTCCTCTTCCACGAATTCCGTGGCGATCTGCTGCGCCCGCGAACGGGGTTGGCGCAGCTTAAGATCCATTTCCTGCTGTTCCTTGGTGTAGGCCGCGCCCTTCTTCTTGCGACCCTGCACCGCCGCGCCGCGACCCGGCCCCTTCTGGCTATTGGGATCCACAGGTCCCGTGGTGGGAAGGCTGGGACCGCGGCCAGGGCCGCCGGGGCGATAGGGACCGCCAGGGCGAGGACCACCGGGACCGCCGGGCCTGGGACCACCAGGACGAGGGCCGCCCGGCCCCCCGGAACGGGGACCGCCGGGGCCACCGGGCCGACCGCCGCCAGGACGGTTGCCACCGGGACCACTGGGGCGACCGGCACCACCGGCCGGACGAGCCTGGGGAAGCTGGATGTACCGGGCCGGCTGCTGGGGCTTGGGAGCCGGAGCCGGCGTATCCGACATGGTGATCTTGGTGAAACCGCCCTCGGGCTGAAGCTGGCTGATGCTGGGCAGGGCCGCGAAGCGCCGGGCCGCAGGGCTGGGCGCGGGGGGCTCATGCTTGGCGATCTCGCCCTTGCCGGTGTTGGTGGCCATGGGCAGCACGGTCTTTTCGGGCTGGGGCATGCCGGAACGGCGCACGTTGCCGCCGTGGCCAGGGCCACCCTGACCGGGGCGCTGAATCACGGCCTTGGCCCCGGGTTCGGCCTTGGGCTTGGGCGCTGGAGCCTGGGGAAGCTGAATGTAGCGGGCCGGTTCCTGGGCCTTGGGCGCAGGGGTCGGCGCTTGGGAAACCCGCAACCGCGAGAAGGATTGGGCCGCCGGAGCCGAGGGAATCCGGGGCGTCGAAGCCTGCGGAGGCGGTTGGACCTGGGCCGGAGGCTCGGGCGCCGCGACCTTCGCCGGAGCTTCCGCCGCCACGTGCGCCGGAGCCGGAGCCGGGGTTGGGGCAGGAGTGGGCGCGGTGGCGGGAACCTCTTCAGGTTCGGGGGTCGGCCTCTTCACCAGCACGGGCGGTGCGGGGGGCGGCGGAGGCGGCACCGGCGCAGGCGTGGCCTTCACCACCTTGATGGGCGCGGGAGCGACGGAGGGCCGAGGGCCGGAGGTCGGGGCCTCCTGCCCCTTCTGCTTGGAATCGAACACGCCCTTCAGCAGATTCACCTGCTCTTCGGTGAGGTTGGAGCTATGGCTCTTCCCAGTGATGCCCAGTTTTTTTTCAAGGGCCTCGATGACCTCGTGATTGCTCACGCCCTGGTCTTTGGCGAATTGATTGATGCGCAACATGAAGGGGCTTACCTCGGTCGTGAAAAAAGGGAAAGGGCCTCGACGATGGAAGGATGACTACCCGTCGAAACGCTCGTGAACGGCGTCGATCAGGCGGAAGGCCAATTCCTGATCCATGCCTTCCACACCAAGCAATTGTTCGGCTGTGACAGTGTACAGGGATTTCGCATCGACGTAGCCAGCTTCGGCCAAGCGCTGGGCCATTTCCTCGCTGAAGCCTTCCACTTCGCCCAGTTCGGCGGCAAGGGTGGAAACGGGCGCTGCCGCTTCCTCCGCTTCGCCCATGGGCACTTCGGGCAGGGCCACGCCCATGGCGATTTCGGCTTCGCGGCGCTTTTCGCCTTCGCTGCGCACATCGATGTTCCAGCCCGTGAGCTTGGCGGCCAGACGCACGTTCTGCCCCCGCTTGCCAATGGCGATGGAAAGCTGATCGTCATCCACCACCACTTCCACCCGGCGGGTTTCAGGATCGAGGATGTTCACGCGGAGCGCCTTGGCGGGATTCAGGGCGTTGGCGATGAAGCGGCTGGGATCGTCGTCGTAGCGCACGATGTCGATCTTTTCGTTCTTCAGCTCGCGGATGATGGCCTGCACACGGCTACCCTTGAGCCCCACGCAGGCGCCCACGGGATCCACATCGGGATCGATGCTTTGCACGGCCACCTTGGCGCGGTCGCCCGCTTCGCGCACGCAGGAGCGGATCACCACCGTGCCATCGTGGATTTCCGGCACCTCCTGGTCGAAGAGCTTCACCAGAAGGCGCGGATCGGTGCGGCTGACCTGCACCTGGGGATCCTTGGCGCTGCGGTCCACGGCGATGATGACCACCTTGATGCGCTGGCCCTTGTCGAAACGGTCGCCGCGCAGGGCTTCGTTGCGCTTGAGCATGGTCTCGACGCGATCCACTTCGAGGATGATGGCGCTCTTCTCGAAACGCTTCACTTCGCCCACCACCACTTCGCCGATGCGATCGGCGAAATCGTTGAAGATGCGGTCGCGCTCGGCTTCGCGCACCTTCTGCACCAGCACCTGCTTGGCGGCCTGGGCGGCGATGCGGCCCAGCTGCGCCGTGTCCTGGGGCAGCCAGAGGGTATCGCCTTCGGCGGCATCCGGATTGAGAGCCTGAGCCTCCACCAGGCTGATTTCCAGATCCTCTTCTTCCACTTCCTGCACCACCTGCTTGAGGGCATAGACGTGGAACTCGCCGGTCTCGCGGTCCATCTGGGCCTGGAAGTTGCCGTAGAAATCCATGCCCTGGAAATACTTTTCGGCGGCCTTCACCAGGGATTCTTCCACCGCCCGAAAGACTTCCTCTTCGGGAATGCCCTTTTCGGCGGCAATCATCTTCACGCTATCGAAAAACGTCGTGGCAACAATGGCCATGCTATGCCTCCTCGCCGGAGCTTGTCTCTACGCCGGCTGTCGCGTCGGTCGCAGCGCGGGCCACGATCCGGGGTTGTGGGGTCTTGCTTTCGTCGAAGGGCGCCAATCGCGCCTTCTGGATGTTGTCGAAGGGAATCGTCTTGAGAACGCCGTCTTCTTCGAGGGTCACGGAATCGTGGGTGGCTTCGCCGATCCAGCCTTTGAAGCGCTTCTGGCCGTTCACCGGCTGAAGGGCTTGCACACGGCAGAGCCTTCCCGCGAATCGGCGGAAATGGTCAGGCTTCACCAGGGGGCGCTCCAGACCGGGGCTGGAAATCTCCAGGCCCACCTCTTCGCGCAGGGAGGGGAACTCCACGTCCATCCACGCCACCAGCCCATCGTTGGCGGCCACGCAATCATCGAGGGTCACGGGCTGGCCGTTCGTATGATCGATGTAGAGGCGCAGCACTTCGTCGCGGCCTTCCTTGGCGGCTTCCAGCAGCACCAGCTCGAAACCCAGCAGGGCCAGTTGGCGCTCGATGGCGGGTTGTAGTTTTTTGAGATCCACAGGGTTCCTTGAAAACGAAAAAAGGCGGGCGAACCCACCCGACGAGGCCCAGTGGACTCGAAAAAGGCACCCATCCCGCGCCCATTCCGAACCCGGCGGGCAAAGCCAGATTCAACCCTTGAGTCTAAAGGCCAAGTGCCCCTTCCCGCAAGGGAAAAGCACCACGGAGAAGATGGATAATCCCCAAAGGGGGTTCCGTGGCGCTTCGCAGGCAATGGCTTAAAGGAGGGCTTGCAGCACTATGGCTCGGTGCAGGCGCGCTGCACGCTCAGCAACTCTCCCTGCTGGGCGGCGCGCTGCTTTCGCCCCAGGAGGGAAAAACCACGTACGCCTGGCAGGCCATGTACAGCCACCAGATCGCGCCCGATCTGGGCCTTTCCCTGGGATGGCTCAATGAAGGCCATCTTTCCGAGCATCATCGTGACGGCCTGGTGCTGCAGGGCTGGGCTCGACTGGCAGAGCGCGGAGCCTTCAGCTACTTGGCGGGAGTCGGCCTCTACCGCTCCTACGACACCCAGCCCTTCGGCGACGCGCATCTCAATCAGCATGGCGTACGGGGCCTTTTCTCCTTGGGCCTCCACTACCGGCCCATGGCCTCTCGATGGCGTGGCCAGCTCACGTTCAACCGCATCGGGCTGCTGAACGATGGTCGCAACCTCAGCGTCCTGGCGGGCGTGGGACTGATTTTGTCGGAAACGCCGCTGGATTCCGGCCAAAGCATGACAAGCATCTCGCTCAATTCGTTGCCCCAGCACGAAGTGGGCATCCACCTGGGCCGGAGTATCCTCAACAGCTACTCCAGCGAAGCCTCCGAAGGCTACGCCGTGGACTACCACTACCGCGTGGGTCGCCACTGGTCCCTGGCCGCCACGTACGCCAACGAAGGCGCGCCGGGTCAACTGGAGCGAGACGGTCTTTCCATCCAAGCAGAACTCGGCGCCTCGTTCCTCTCGAACCGCCTGATGCTGGGCTTCGCGTTGGGGCCCCACGTTGGCAAGGCGCGCACCCAAGGCGAGGAAGGTTCCTCCCATCTGCGGCTGGGCCTGCAGTCCTCGATCCGCGCAGGGTGGCGGCTCAACACCAGCTACGTGGTTCGAGGCACCTGGTACCGCACCAGCACCCGCTACGACCGCGACACGGATCTGCTGACGGCAGGCCTCGGCTACACTTGGTAAGTCCCATCACGTTTCCTCGCCGAATGGATCGGGAGGGTCTCTTCAAGGAGGTGGCATGGCTCAGATCCTGGATGGCAAAGCTCATGCAGACCGGATGCTGGCCGAGGTCAAGCGCGGCGTCGAGGCTCGCGTGGCTTCCGGCAAACGCCCCCCCTGCCTGGCCGTGGTCCTGGTGGGCGACGATCCCGCCAGTCAGGTGTACGTGCGCGGCAAGGTCAAGGCCTGCCAGGAGACGGGCATCACCTCCGTGGAACATCGCCTGTCGGCCGACGCCAGCCAGGAGGAAGTCAATGGCCTCATCGATCGCCTGAACGCCGACGCAGGCGTGGACGGCATCCTGGTGCAGCTGCCCCTGCCCAAGGGCCTGGATTCCAAGGAAGCCCTGCATCGCATCGCGCCGCCCAAGGATGTGGATGGCTTCCATCCCCTCAACCAGGGCCTGCTCCTGGAAGGGCTGCCCGGCCTGCGCCCCTGCACCCCCAGTGCCGTGATGAACATGCTCAAGGCCTATGGCCTCGAATTGAAGGGCCAGCGGGCCGTGGTGCTGGGCCGCAGCGAGATCGTGGGCAAGCCCATGGCGCTGATGCTGCTGGAAGAACACGCCACCGTCACCATCGCCCACAGCCGCACCAAGGATCTGCCCGCCGTGTGCCGCGAAGCGGATCTGTTGGTGGCCGCCGTGGGCCGACCGGGGCTGGTGGAAGGCTCCTGGATCAAGCCCGGCGCCGTGGTGGTGGATGTGGGGATCAATCGCGTCGAAGACCTGGAACTGGCCACGCGCATCTTCGCCAAGGAGCCCAAGAAGCTGGAAACCCTCAAAGCCAAGGGCGGTGTGCTCTGCGGGGATGTGCGTTTCGGCGAGGCCATGGAAGTGGCCCGCGCCGTCACCCCCGTGCCCGGCGGCGTCGGCCCGCTCACCATAGCGGGGCTGATGATGAATACCCTGCAGGCAAGCGTTTGATCCGCACCATGAGGAGCCGCTTTCTTCCGCCCTGGCCCATCGCGGCGCCCATCTTCGCCTGCCTCATCCTGGCCCTGAAGTTTTCCGGGGTGACGAATCTCCATTGGGTGCTTCTGGGCGCCACCTTGGCTGGCAGTGTGCTGGCCTCGGTGCACCACGCCGAAGTGGTGGCCCATCGCGTGGGCGAACCCTTCGGCACCTTGGTGCTGGCCCTTGCCATCACCATCATCGAAGTGGCCCTCATCGTGTCCCTCATGCTGGCCGGTGGACCCGGCGCCGCCGAACTGGCGCGGGATACGGCTTTCGCGGCGGTGATGCTGATCCTCAACGGCATGGTGGGCGTGTGCCTGCTGGTGGGCGGAATGCGCTACCGCGAGCAGACCTTCATGCTTTCGGGCGTCAGCGCGGCCCTGGCCACCCTGGCCGCCATCACCACCCTTTCGCTGATCCTGCCCAACTACACCCGCAGCCATGCAGGCCCCAGCTATTCCCCCAGCCAATTGGCCTTCGTGGGCGTGGCCTCGCTGGTGCTTTACGGCACCTTCGTGCTGGTGCAGACCGTCCGCCATCGGGACTACTTCCTCCCCCTGGATTCCGAGGAGAAGGACGAAACCCATCACGCGCCCCGTCCCAGCGGTCGTACCACCTTCTTCAGCCTGATGCTGCTCCTCATGGGCCTGGCCACCGTGGTGCTGCTGGCCAAGGCCCTGGCGCCCACCATCGAAACCACCGTGGTGGCCGCAGGAGCGCCCAGGGCCATCGTGGGCGTCATCATCGCGGCGGTGGTCCTGCTGCCCGAAGGCCTGGCCGCCTTCCGAGCAGCCCGCGCCAATCGCCTTCAGACCAGCCTGAACCTGGCGTTGGGCTCGGCCCTGGCCAGCATCGGCCTCACCATTCCCGCCGTAGCCATCGTTTCCCTGGCCACGGGCATGACCCTCACCCTGGGCATCGACATGAAAGCCACGGCCCTGCTGGTGCTTTCCCTCTTCGTCACCGGCATTTCCCTGCAGACCGGCCGCACCACCATCATGCAGGGCATGGTGCTGCTGGTGCTGCTGGCGGCCTACCTGTTCACCACCGTAGTGCCTTGAGCAACAAAAAACCGCCCGCGAAGGGGCGGTTTTCAACAGCGGCAAGGCGCTTTACAGATCGGTGGTGCAGAACTTGCAGCGGGTGGCCGCCTTGGGCACGGTCTCCAGGCAGCGCGGGCAGGTCTTGGTCTCCGGTTCGGGAGCGGGAGCTTCTTCCTTCTTCTTCATGAGGCCGCCCACCACCTTCACCAGCACCAGGAACACGACCAAAGCGATGATGAGGAAGTTGATGGTGGCGCCCAGCACCATGCCCACCCGGAACTTGCCCAACGCCCACTCTTCCCACTTGATGTTGGCGGGCAGCACGTAGGTCACCAGGGGCATGACGATGCCATCCACGAAGGCGGTCACGATCTTGCCGAAGGCACCGCCCACGACCACGGCCACGGCCAGATCCACGATATTGCCCTTGGCCACGAACGCCTTGAACTCTTGCATTAGAGACATGCTTGCACCTCCTTGGGGTTGGAAAGAAACGGTGATGGATCACCCTAGCGGCGAAAGGCGCCTAGGGTCAAGGGCCGGAACGCCCCTTTTCCAGCGCGCCGCATCAGCTCCTGGAGGTTTGGAGGCGGATCTTGGATTAGATGGACTTAAGCTTTGCCGCGACCAGGTTTGCGGGGCGCAAAGGTCTTGCCCGAAGGCTTGCTCGAGGGCCTTCCCTTGCCGACGGAAGCGGGTTTGCGCCCACGAGGGGACGCAGCGGCACCTCCGGGGCGCTTCGGCGCAGACCCCTGGGCGCGCGGGGTGCGAGGACCGGAGCCTTTGCCCTCGGGCGCCGAGCGGCGGCCGCCAGACGCGGGGCGTTCGGTGCGGGTGGAAGGTCGTTCGGCGGGCGCTTCGCCTTCCGCATAGCGGCGGGCGCGCTGCACACGCTCGAACTTGCGCCCCTTGGTGATCTTGGGCTTGAAGATGCCTTCTTCCCCCTGCACGCCCGCTTCGGCGCGCTCCACCCGGCGCTGGTTGCGCAGCACCTTCAGGGCGTTTTCCATGTCCTTGGGCATGGGCGCGGTGATGGTGATCTGCTCGTCGGTGACGGGATGGCGGAAGCCCAGCACTTCGGCGTGCAAGGCCTGACGGTCGATGAGCTCGCTGGCCTGCCCGTACACCTGGTCGCCCAGCAGCGGAAAGCCGCGATCCGCGAACTGCACGCGGATCTGGTTGCGCCGCCCGGTTTCCAGCTTCACTTCCACCACCGTGTGGCCCGGCAGGCGCTCCAGCACGCGGTAGTGCGTGACGGCGGCCTTGGCGCTCTTGTCGTCCTTCTTGGGCTGCACCACGGCCATCTTCAGATCCTTGCGCTCCACGAGGCGGCCCAGCAGCGTGCCCGAATTTTCGGGGATCTCGCCCACCAGCACGGCCTTGTACACCCGCTGCAGGCGATGGGCGCCGAAGAGGGTCTTGAGACCGTGCAGCGCTTCGGGGGTCTTGGCGAACACCAGCACGCCAGAGGTATAGCGGTCGAGCCGATGCACGATGTAGAGCTGGAACCGCTTGAAGCCGCGCCGCCGGTAATGATCCGTGAGGGCCTCGGCGAGGTTGGCCTCGAAGCCTTTTTCCGCAGGCACCGTAAGCAGGCCCGCCGGCTTGTCCACGAAAACCAGATGGGTGTCCTCGTGCAGCACCTTGAAGCCCGTTTCTTCCTTCAGGCGCCGGGTGCTGGGCAGGGCCTGGTAGGTGCGGGCCGAATCCCAATCCACCATCAGAGCATCGCCTTCCTTCAGTCGCAGGCCGTGGCTGCGGGCTTCTTCACCATTCACCTTCACACAGCCTGAATCGATAAGGCCCTTGGCCTGGCGATGGCTGATCTCCAGAACCCGGTGCAACTCCGCCGCCAAGGCCACTTCGCCGCTTTCGGCCTTCCAGGATTTGTTCAAGCGCGCCATGGTCGTCTCCTTATGGGCAAGGCCCGGCGTTCATCGAAACGCTGCGCCCTTTCCAGAAGACCATCCTTCCGGCTCCTCACCAAGCGTTTTCAGCGGTGAGCAGTTCCCGCAACCGGGCTTCCCAAGCCGCCTGCAGGTCGGCCAGGCGCAGGCCCTTTCCCTTGTTCGGAGCGGCCTGGAGCAGGCCTTGGGCCGAAGGATGGGGCAGCCAGGCGAACGCGAACGGAGGAGCCTTTTCGAGCCGCTGGAAGAGCCACTGGGCGCGCTTGCCCAACGCAATGACCCGCAGCGTTCCTTCGCAACGAGCGGCACCCTGCGCCAGCTCCGCGCCGATGCGCGCCAGGTTTGCGTTGGAGGCCAGCTCCCGGTCCGTGGGCGCCTTGAAATGCTGACCGTCCTGGGTGGGGCAGCATGGAAAGGCGTTGCTCAAGGCCACGCCGCGCAACGAAGGCCGCAGCCCCAGGGCTTTCAGCTTCGCGCCGTCCCAGGCGTCGAAGGCTCCAGCAGGCACTTCCGCCCGGCCAGCCGTGGCCAAAGCCTGGTACACCGCCTTCCCCGCGCGGTCGCCCCAGAAGGGAATGCCGCTCTTGTCGGCGCCCAACGGCCCCGGCGCTTCGCCGAACAGCATCACCTCCACGGTGCCAGTGGCTGGAAACAGAGGCGGGACGGGGGTCTGCAGGATGCGATCTGGAAATCCACTCATCCAGCCAGTGTGGCAGAGCCTCGGTATCATGAAGGACGACTTCATTTTTCGTGGAGCCTTTGATGAACGTACAGCCTTCCCTCCTTGGAAAACGAGTGCTGGTGACGGGCGGCAGCCGAGGCATCGGCGAAGCCACCGTGCGTCTCCTGGCGCGGCTTGGCGCCCGCGTGGCCTTCACCTATCGCCACCGCCAGGAAGAAGCGGAAACCCTGCGCCACAACCTCGAAGCGGAAGGCCATATCACGCAGGCCTTCGCGGCGGATCAACGGTCGCGGCGCGATGCGGAAACCGTGGCCGAGGCGCTGGACGCCACCTGGGGCGGGCTGGACGCCTTCGTGAGCAATGCTGGGGTGTGGCTGCCCACGCCTGCCGAACTGGAGGACGAAACGAACCTGGACGTGGTGCTGGAAACCAACCTCACCGGGCTCTTCCGCTGGCACGCCGCTCTGGTGCCCCTGCTGAAGCGCCAAGGCGGGTCGCTGGTGCTGGTCTCCAGCACCGCCGGTCAGCGGGGCGAAGCAGGCTACGGCGCCTATGCCGCCTCCAAGGGCGCAGTCATCTCCCTCACCAAGACCCTGGCCACGGAGCTCGGCCCCGCGGGCATCCGCGTGAACTGCGTGGCTCCCGGCTGGGTGGACACGGATCTCTCCGCCCCGGCCCTTCGCACGGATCCCGAACAGCGTCGCAAGGTGGAAACTCTCTTTCCTCTGGGCCACATCCC
>JAJTBC010000238.1 GCA_021287085.1 Bacillota bacterium
GTTCGCCCCAAGAGCCCCGCAACCTGAAGATCGTGAACTGAGGAACGTGGCGTCTCGCAGAGCGTTTCTTCCAGACATCCTCAATGCTTCAGCGGCGGCAGTTCCGCGCTTTTGCGGGGAAAAAGGAAGCGGATCGGGTTCCGGTTCAGTTCCTTGAGGATCGCCCAAGCGAGGCTGCGGGTGGAGCGCTCGCTGAGGTTGCGGGCGCGCAAAGCCGTCCACAGCGCCAGCGCGAAGGACACGGAGAAATTGAGGGCGCCGATGAGCGCCACGCCCAGCACGCCCCAGGCTACTTCCACCCAAGGCAGAGCGCCCATATGCCAGAGGGTGGTCGATCCGAGCGCCAGAGAGGCCGATTGCAGAGTGACGTGGCGCACTTCGACATGGATGCCCACGAAGGTGAAGGCCATGGGCACGAACACCAGCAGCCCGCCCAGGGCCACATAGCCGATGAAGCCCGCGAAATGGCGACCCACGAAACCGCTCACGCGCTGGGCGCCGTTGACGCCGATCCAGCGGCGCAGGCGATGGCTTTGAGCCAGGGCTTGGGGCAGGCAGCGGTAGGCGCTCCAGTTCACGGCCCAGCCCGACGCCAGGCTCGATAGCCACAGCAGAATGCCCGTGATGCCGGCGTACAGCAGCGTCCAGCCATGGAAGGGGTGATTGCTATGCAGCGAATGTACGGCCGTGTCAGGGTCCAGAGGGCCGTGGCCCGTAAGCCAGATCCACAGCAGGGCAATGCCCGTGGCGACAGGCATGGCGGCCAGCACGTTGCCCAGGGCCGCCACGAATTGCGTGCGGGTGATGGCGGCCACGAGGCTCATTTCCCGATCCTGGTTTTCCCCTTCCTTGAGGGCCCCGGCCAAGGCAGCGGCGGTCATGGCGGGCTGCTTGGAGGCGAGACTGAAGCCCAGCAGCTGCATGGTGAAGAAGCTGAAGGTGTAGTTGGTTGCCATGGCCATGCCGCCCACCAGGGGCGACAAGGGCAGGGGTGCGAGCAGGTACTTCACCAGGGCCGTGCCTGCGGTCAGTACGCCGCCCCCGGCGGCGGAGCGGCCCATGGCCCACCATTCTTTGGCATTGCGGGAAATGTAGTGTTCGCCGCTTTCGCCGGTGTGCTCCACGATCTTGCGGGCCAGGCGCTTCACCGTGGTGCGCAGCAGGGCGCGCAGGCTGTGGGTGGACACGCTGCCCCGCACCAGTTCGGCGGCAAAGGCGTTGCCGTCGCCGCGACCGCCCGCCAGTTGAATGAGCTGATCCATGCGGGTCAATTCCGCTTCCAGCAATTCCAGCCGGAACACGAGATCCGTGGAGACGCCGCGCACTTCCATGCGCTCGTGGGCCAGGGCCAGGGATTCCAGACACGCGGCTTTGCATTCTTCCCAGTTGGCGATGGCGGCTGGATCCTCGGGGCGTTCGCCCGCTTCATGCACGCGAAGGGTCAGTTGGAAGAAGGGCGAATCCTCATCGCTGGCCCCTTCATCCAGGGCCAGTAGATCTCGGGAAAGCCCCACGGCGGCGGCGCGATGGGCCACGAGCCGCGCGGCATGGGCCCAGGTTTCCCGGCGCGGGGTCAACAGATCGCCCCAGATTTCCTTCAGATCGTCGGGTAGGTTCTCGATCCACCGGGCATCGGCCTCGCTGATGTTCAGGCGATCCAGCATCGCGTACAGATCGCCTTCGGGATCGAATTTGGGAATGACCCGATCCACGAGGCGCAGCAGGCCTTCGCCCAGCAGGGAGGTGCGGTCGGGAAGGCCGGTTTCGGCGAAAAGGCGCACGGCGGAAGCATGGCTCCAGGCCTCCCGCAGAGGCTCGAGCATCTGCCGCTCCGTGAGCGCGCGATAGAGGCGACGCAGGCGCTCCGTGCGCGGCGCCAGCTGATCCACGGTCTCTTCGGGCGAAGCCTCCAGCAGCCATCGCATGAGCGGCTCGAGCTTCGGCGCTCCCTGGCTCAACAGGGCTTCCAGCTTGGGATCGGGCAACGGCATGGCACTTCCTCGAAAATCAGGGTGCCATGAAGCAAGGCGTTCTGAAGAACGAGCCCCCCTGGAACGATCTCAACATTCGAGACTTTTCCAGGGTGGATGTATCGAAAAAAGCCTCAACTCGTCCTAACGACCCCATCTGAATTGGAGCGCCATTTGGAGCCATTGCGCATTGGAAATGCCGAAGCCATTCACCCCGTCTTTCTGGAGAAAAGCATAGTGGTAGCTGCCTTCCACGGAGAAATGGCGGAACAGGCGATAGCCCACGCCCGCCACGAGGCAGGGTCGTGCGGGTTGATAGATTCTGAACCCTGAATGTTGGGGACCGGTCGCAAACGTATCTTTGGACCACCAGCCAAGGGATAAACCTCCAAGCGCATAGGCCTTGTGATCGGTTCCCTTGAAATCGTTGGTCATCTGGAATCCAATGCCATAGGATTGATAATCGTTATAAACCAGCCATTGATCGCCAGGTTCAAAAACATTGTTTTCTATCCTTCGTTTTGGATTATCAAAACCCTTGTATTCCAGTTGAATACGATAGGTCCAATCGGTCATAAAATATCGGGAGTAACCGATGTATGTGGCCCCTGTGGCACGGGACGTTCCCGAGCCGTGAATGCGATCTGTTTTTTCAGGACCGATAGATGCGGAAAGGGTTATGCCTGCATTCCATTCCGATTTTCGGAGGGTGTCCGATTGGGCGGATAGAGAACCAGACATTAAAAAAAGAGCCGCGAAAACAGCCATGCTATTTGAACACATCCAAGTGTTTCCCATGTGCTCCTCCTTAGGAAAGCTAAAGCTCCTCCTTCAGGGTAGGTCATGGATGGATTGGATCAAGGGTTTAGGATGTTAAGTTTTGTTAAGACGATAGAGAATACAAAGTTGACTATTAAAATCTGAAAAAAAGGATTCATTAACCAAGATTAATTCTCAGCGTCGATTTCTCTTCCACGTGCATGCCCATGGCGTGGTTGGTGCCGTCTTCCTGGAGCTGGGTGACCAGCAGGCGATTACCCACTTTCACGAAGCGCATCTCCTGGGTGCGCGAGCTTTCGAAGCCGATGAGCATGAAACTGCCTTTGATGGATTGCTGTTGCCACGCGCCCAGGGGCACGCCATCG
This sequence comes from Bacillota bacterium, assembly GCA_021287085.1. Lineage (GTDB taxonomy): Bacteria > Acidobacteriota > Holophagae > Holophagales > Holophagaceae > JAYREN01. The sequence continues at coordinate 3,116 of JAJTBC010000238.1, forward strand.
GCGCCGACCCAGACCTTCAGGGAGAAGGTGGCGTTCTTGAGGTGCTTCTTTTCCCGGGCGCTG
>JAJTBC010000288.1 GCA_021287085.1 Bacillota bacterium
TGGATGCCCGGCGCCACTTCGATGGCGTAGAACTTGGCCGTACGCAGGGCACGAGGCATGTCGGGGCGCTTGAACTCCGCATCCTGCTTGGCGTCCACGGCCTTGTTGTACGTGTCCAGCGTGGCCGCAAAAGCCTCTGCCGGAATCCCCAGCGCCTTGGCCAGAGCCTCGGGCGTGTCGCCCTCCTTCACCAGCTCCAGATGGAAGTAGCCATCGATCTGCTTGAGGCTCTTGCGAATGCCCTCGTCGAAAATCATGAAAGCGCTCCTGCCGGTCTGGTGGAGGATGGCCTGGCTCACGGCATCCCGGGTGCCGATCTCGTTGAAGAAGCGCTTGCCCTCGCGATTCACAAGAATGGCGCCGTTGCCGCGAACGGCTTCCGTGATGAGGATACGGCTACCCGCCGCGATGCTGGGATGGATCTGGATTTCCTTCATCTGGGTCAATTCACCGCCTGCGTTGGCGCCCAGATCGATGCCATCGCCCGTGGCTCCAGGCTGGTTTGAGGTGATCATGCCCGCCAAATCGGGCTGGTAATGGGCCACACGTTCCGGGTTGGCGCTGAAGCCGCCAGCCGCCAGCACCACCGCTTTGGCCTGGATACGGTAGAGGCCGCGATGTTTGCCCCGCACGAGGACCCCGATGACCTGGCCCTTGGCGTCCTCTACGACCTTCACCACTTCACTGTTGACGCGCACGTCGAGCTTGCGCTTTTCAGCATTTTCCTTGAGCACCTTGGCCAGGTGAGCGCCCACGGCGGAGCCGCCGGAGGGCCTGTGGGAGCGGTTCACGGAGGCGCCACCCATGCGGCCCACATCGCTCATGTCCGCGCCTAGGCCTTGAAGCCAAGCCACGGAAGCCGCGCTTTGATCCGCCAGGATCCGCACCAGGGCCGGATCTCCCATGTTCTTGCCGCCCTTCAGGGTGTCGTCGTACATCAGGTCGGCGCTGTCCTTGATTCCCTTGGCGATCTGCTGAGGCGTGCCCGCGGCGTTCATGCCACCTGCGGCCAGCATGGAATTGCCGCCCGTGAGAGGCTGTTTTTCCAGCACGATGACCCTGGCGCCCGCATCGTGGGCCGTGATGGCTGCCACCATGCCCGTGGCACCGGACCCGATCACCACCACATCGGTGCGCTCCGCAGGTCGCAGGCCCTTCATCTGGCGAGCCGTGACAGGCGCGGGCTTCACCGGTTTCCATTCGCCGCCAGCGGGCATCTTTTGATCGAAGCCGTGGCAGCTCTTGCAGTACGAATGCGAAGCCTGGTGTCCACCGTGGCAGAGCGTGCAGTTCACCTTGCCCAGGTGGCTTTGGTGGGGATCGATGTGCCCTTTGTGCTTGTCGTTATCGGACACCGCCTTGAGATCACCGTGGCAGTTCACACAGGCCTGGTTGGGAACGGTTTCGCTATCGTCCACCCGCACCTTGGCGCCCTTCTTCTGGCCGTGGCAATCGGCGCAGGACACACCCTTCCCCTTATGGAGATCGGCGAGGTGCTTTGCAGGCTCCGCGGAGCCCAGGGCCAACCCCACCAGCAAAACTATTCCGATCCAGACCTTTTTCAACGGCATAACGCCTCCTTCAGCTCAGGCCCGTGATATTGCCTTCAGCGTCGACATCGATGGATTCGGCAGAAGGTATCTTCGGGAGCCCCGGCATGGTCATGATATCGCCTGTCAGCACCACCACAAAGCCCGCTCCTGCGGAAAGGATCACATCGCGAATGGGCACATCGAAGTGGCGGGGGCGGCCCCGCAGCAGCGGATCAGTGCTGAAGGAGTACTGGGTCTTGGCGATGCACACCGGCAGATGGCCGAAGCCGCGCTCTTCCAGCTCCTTGAACTTCTTGCGCACCTTGGTGTCGGCCATGATGTCCTGGGCGCCGTAGATGCGCTGCGCCACGAGGCGCACCTTTTCCCACAACGGAAGGTCATCTTCGTACGTGAGCTGCATCTGTGGGCCCGCGCCGCTGGTAAGCCGCACCACTTCCCGGGCCAGATCCTCGGCGCCCTTGCCCCCTTCGGCCCAGTGGGTAGCCCGCAACGCCTTCACATGCAGCGCCGCGCAGGCCTTCTCGATGACGGCCATCTCTTCGTCCGTGTCGCTGGTGAATGCGTTGATGGCCACCACGGCGGGAAGGCCCCAGCCCTTGATGTTCTCCAGATGCTTCACGAGATTGGGGAGCCCCTTCTCCACCGCTGCGGCATTGGGCGTTTTCAGGTCTTCCTTCGCGACGCCCCCGTGCATCTTGAGGGCGCGCACAGTGGCCACCAGCACCACCGCATCGGGCGACAGACCCGACTGGCGGCATTTGATATCCAGGAATTTCTCCGCACCGAGATCTGCTCCGAAACCCGCCTCGGTGATGGCGAATTCGCTAAGGTTCAGCGCCAGCTTGGTGGCGATAAGGCTG
>JAJTBC010000293.1 GCA_021287085.1 Bacillota bacterium
GCGGCTGAAGCAATGGCTGCCGGGCCTCGGCGCGCCCCTTCAGACTCGCGAAGAGCTCAGCCCCAACGCCATTCCCCGCGCCGAAATGGGCCACCGGGCGAGGGTGCGCACCGCCGTCGAAGCTTTGCCTGCGGGCATCGAATGGCTCAGCAATGCCCGCTTCGGCCCCGGCGTGCGCGATGTCATTGAAGGGCTGGAAGCCTGGGTGACGGAGCGCTGATGCTGGCGTTGCTGGATGGCCTGCCTGTGGGCGTTTCCCTGTGGGGCATGGCCCAGCCCTGGTGGGAGTTCGTGCTGCGGGCGGTGCTGGTGTACGGCTTTCTGCTGCTCATCTTCCGCCTCACGGGCAAGCGCCAGGTGGGCCAACTGGCGCCCTTCGATCTGATCCTGCTGCTGGTGGTGAGCAACGCCGTGCAGAACAGCATGAATGCGGGCGATAACACCGTGAGCGCCGGGTTGATCCTGGTGCTCACCCTGGTGGCGCTGAACGCTGCCATGGGTTGGCTCACGTTCCGCAGCCGCAAGGCGGAGCGGTTGGTGGAAGGTCGCGCCGTCGTGCTCGTCCATAACGGCAAGGTGGTGAAATCGGCGCTGGAAGCCGAGCAGATCACCCACGAAGAGTTGATGCAGGCGATTCGTCAGCAGGGCCTCACCGACCTCGATCAAGTGCGGGTGGCCCTGCTGGAAAACAACGGGCAGATCAGCGTGATTCCGCGCAATTAGACTTTCAGTCCCAGCTTTTCGCGGATCTGCGCTTCCACTTCGTCGGCCAGTTCAGGATTGTCGGCGAAGAGCTTCTTCACGTTCTCGGCGCCCTGGCCCAGACGGCTGTCCTTGTAGGAATACCAGGAGCCACTCTTCTGGATGATTTCCAGTTGGGTGCCCAGTTCCACCAGTTCGGAAAGGCGGCTGATGCCTTCGCCGTACATGATGTCGAAGGTGGCGATCTTGAGAGGCGGCGCCACTTTGTTCTTCACCACCTTCACCTTGGTCTTCTTGCCGATGACGGAGGAGTCTTCGTCCTTGGCGGCCACCAGCGGATCGCCGGTGTTGCCCTTGATGCTCTGGATGCTGCGCACATCGAGGCGCACGGAGGAGTAGAACTTGAGCGCGTTGCCGCCGGTGGTGGTTTCGGGGTTGCCGAACATCACGCCGATCTTCATGCGGATCTGGTTGATGAACACCACGCAGGTGTTGGCGCGGGCAATGGTGGCGGTCATCTTGCGCAGGGCCTGGCTCATGAGCCGCGCCTGCAGGCCCACGTGGCTGTCGCCCATTTCGCCGTCGATTTCCGCCTTGGGCACCAGGGCCGCCACGGAATCGATGACGACGATATCCAGCGCGCCGCTCTTCACTAGCTGATCGGCGATCTCCAGGGCCTGTTCCCCGCTATCGGGCTGACTGATGAAAAGGTTGTCGATGTCCACGCCCAGCTTGCGGGCATAGTCGGGGTCCAGCGCGTGCTCGGCGTCGATGTAGGCCGCGAGGCCGCCCTTCTTCTGGGCCTGGGCCACCATGTGCAGGGCCAAGGTGGTCTTGCCGCTGGATTCGGGGCCGTACACTTCCACCACGCGGCCCTTGGGAACGCCGCCCACGCCCAACGCCGCATCAAGGCTGATGGAGCCCGTGGAGATGACTTCGAGCCCCTCGGCGTGCTGGTGATCGCCCAGCTTCATGATGGAACCCTTGCCGAAGGCCTTCTCGATCTCGGCCAACGTGCGGTTGAGGACTTTCAAGCGGTCATCGTGTTGCTCGTTGGCGGCCATGGCGTCTCCTAGAGGTCAGGCTCCACGGTGGAACAAAAAGGCGAAAAAAACAAGAAAAAAATCATCCTCTTTCATTTTGAAGGAAATCCAAGGCGGGCCGCCGAACGATCGCTTTTTGGGGGGTTTCACGAGGGCCTTTTCGAGGGGCAAACGGCTTTGATCGAAAAGGTTTAGACGATTCATCTCTGCTTGAGGGGCTGATCGCAGTGTTTGAGACACAACGCCTCAACGTGCGCCTCCTCACAGCAGGTCGGCTTTCGAGGTTCTGTGGATTCCAGCCATTTTCGTCACCTTCGGGTGAAGCGCTTTTTTTACAAAACGAGAAATCACAAAAAAACGACCATCTTTTTTGAGATTCGCTATTATTGCAGCACCCTTCATTCTCTTGGCGCACGCCTTCCGTGCTCCACAGATTCCGTTCAAGGAACTTGTGATGTCCTTGCCGCTTCGCGCCTGTGACCGCACTCCCTGTCCAACTGCACACACGCAGGTGCGGCCGGACCGTTGTTCGTCCCGATGCAGGAGAGCCCTGCGGCAAACCACCCCTGGTCGATCCGGATCCGTCCGACAGACCCAGATTGTCTCCTCACTCTCCCCCCATCCTCGGATTCAGGAGCCCTCATGAACACCCGCTCCGTCTTCCTCCCGTTATGGACCGCCTGCGCCCTTTGCGCCCAGGCGCCACAACCGCAGCCGAGCCTGCAAACCTCCGTACCCGGCAAGGCGGGAGAGCCTGTTCGCTTCGTGTTCCTGCCTCCCCCTGGCGTCATCTGGGCCACGCTCTTCGTCCGAGCAGAGGGGGAAGACGATTTTCGAAGCCTCACCATGCGTCCTGCGGACGGGAAACTGGTGGCGGAGCTCCTCGCCAGCGAAGTGGGCAGCCGTTCGGTGCAGTACTACTTGGCTTACAAGCTTCCCAGCGGCATCCAGTTCCTTCCGGCCGATGCTCCTACCAGTCTGGGGAGCCTGGATTTGGGTTCATCCAGTGCCCCGGGGAAAGCTCCGACATCCCTCACTCAGCGGTTCCCGTTTCATGTGGAGGGCAGCCTCGAACAGCAGTTCTACCACTCGCCCAAAGTGATCGGTGAACGCACCTTTTCCGATGCCGGTCAGATTGGATTCGGCTACGAGGCCGACTACGGCGAACACCATCTGAGTCTCGCGACCCGCGTGGCGTACCAGGGACAGCCCGCGCCAGGGCAATCCCACTGGACCGTGGGGGAATTGCGAGGACGCTGGAACTTCCGGAGCCACCAGACCCAGATCGGAGACATGGCCTTCCAGGAATCCGAATTCTCCGTGGGGGGGAGCGGTCGTCGAGGCATGGACTATCTCTATGACGACCAGGTGTTCTACACCCATGTCTTCGCTGTGAATACCGAGCAGCTGGAGGGTTTCCGCGGCTTGGTCTGGCCCACCCACGACACGGGGCTCTTCGGGTTGGCGGCGGGCTACAGCTGGATGAAGGGTCGGGTGCAAACGAAGGTGGTGCTGCTGACCGGGCGAGATGATCCCGCCCAGGGGGTCAATCTGGGCTACATGCCGACCTTGACCCGGCGCGAAGGGAGCACCGGCGCCGTGACCTTCAAGGCGGATCTGGCCAATCACCGGCTCAGTCTGAACGGAGAATATGCACGCACCAGCTACGACAAGGATCTGGATGACCTTTACGGCAAGGTCCAGGACCAGGCCTGGAGAGTGGGCGGCGCGTGGAGCGATCGGGCCTTCAGCGCACGGTTCACCTATCGGCAGATCGGACGCGATTTCGGAACGATTGGTTATCCCGTGATGGAAGGCGACCGTCGTGGAATGGATGGCGGGATGTCGCTGAACCTCGGCTCCAAGTGGTCCATCAATGCCAGCTTCACCTCCGAGCGGAACAATCCCAACGCGGATCCCATGGAAACGCGGGCCCGCAACGATGCGCAAAGCCTCGATGCTCAGTGGTCGCCCGGTCATGGCGTCACTGTCCGGTTCGGCTTGAGTCACGGGTCCCAGGAGGCCGGGACTCCGTCAGGCTCCCTGGTGCCCTTCTCCGACAGTCGCCGATCTGGGGCCGTGGCAGGCATGGACTGGGCGCTGGGCGCGAAGGGGTCCGTGAGCTTCAGCTATCAGTACGATCGATTGGAAGGCACTGGCGCCAACACCAGCACCGGCCGTTCCTCCACGCTGATGCTGGGAGGCTCCTACTGGGAGGCTGATCTGATGCGGATCTCGCCCTCTCTTTCTTTCGCCAAGAGCACGGATGACATCACGGGGCAGGATTCGAAAGTCTTCAGCGCCTTCCTCAACTCGGAGGTCACCCTCGTCAAGAAGTGGCTCAACCTCGCGTTGAACGGCGGCTATAACCGCATGGACGCTCCGGGACTCGATGCCATGATCACCACCAACGTCGATGCGGCTCTGCAGTACAACCTCTCGCCCTATCTGCAGTCTCTGCCGCGCCGGGGACAGGCGCAGTTGGCCTTGCACTTCCGCTACACCCGCGTCCAGATCCTTCCAGAAGCGGATCGACGGGCTTCCCTCTCCTTGAATTTTGCCTTCTGAGCGGAGTCTCCCATGCGCGCCTTCCGTCTTGTCATCGCTTTCCTGGCCGCCACTCTGCTTTACGGCCAAGCCATCCTCAACGTGAGCCCGACCCAACCTTCCGTGGGTCTTTCGACCACCTTCACGCTCTCTGGCGTCACACCCGCAATCGTGACCTGGGATTTTGGCGATGGTTCGCCCGTGAACCCGGGAGGGCAGGTGACGACGCATGTCTTTGCCTACCCGGGCTATTTCATCGTTCGTGCCACCTATCAGAGCAGCCTTGGTTCACCGGGAACGACCGTCCAGCGCGCCGTGAGGGTGTTCGGCAGTCAGGCGATCCGCATCAGTCCCGCCGCGCCTGGTCCCGGCCAGGTCATCACCTTCCAGGCGCCTTCCACGGCAGGGGTGAGCATGCTCTGGAATTTCGGGGACAACACGGCCATTGGTTCGACCTCCACCGGACAAATCACCCATGCCTATGCCCAGGCTGGGACGTACTTGGTGCGCGCCACGAATGTTGCAGGAGGGATGTCCCTGCAGGCTCAGGTCGTCGTGGGAGCCGTGGGTCCCAGTGCGCCTTTCACCATCACCTACCTTGCCTTGCGCTGGGAGGATGGGCGGGTGCGCCGCACCGTCACTCAAGGCGATACGGGCCTGGTGGCCTACGCCGATCTCAAGTTTGAAGGCACCGGCATCCTGCGGGCGCAATGGCTGGTGGACGGCGTGCCCTTCCGCAGCTTCTCGCTGCCTCTGAACTTCGCCCACCGCCTGACCCTCGCCAGCGGCCAAGCACCTCCGGGGCCTCTTCCTTTCTCGCTGCCGACCTCCATTCCAGGCGAGCACAGCGTCACCCTGAAGGTGTTCCAGCCGGATCTCGCGTTCGAGGTTCCCGTCATCCGCTACTTTGTGACCCTCGGTCCAGATCCCGAAGGACCGGTGCTGAAGAGCGTCACTCCGAATCGCGTGAGGGCGGGCGAAGAAGTGGAACTCCAGCTGACGGGCCTGCGGCTTCGACCCGACATGGAATTGCATCTGGGACGGGATCTCGCCGTGGTGGGTCCGCTTCGCATGCTGACTCCCGACTCAGCGGTGGTGCCCATCTTCGTCGCTCCCACGGCCCGAGCCGGAACCCGCATCCTTCGGACCTCCCGGGAGAAGGGAAGTCCTGCGGGCAGTGCCCGCCTGGAAATCCTGCCCTATTCCAAACCCACCATCCCTCATCCCTGAAGCCCTCACTCACGAGGTGATCCATGCGCCTCCTCGCCATTCCCTGCCTGCTCGTCGTTTCCGCTCAGTTCCCGCGCACGCCTCTGCCGGTTGCGTCCAGCCTCGCAGTCCTTACACCCAGGCCCAGGGTGGATACGCCCACTTCCTTCAAGCTGGCCTCCGCGCCTGCGGGGAACGTCATCTGGGATTTCGGCGATGGCACTCCGCCCCAGTCCGCTCCATCGTCGGTCTCCCACACCTACCGCAGCCCTGGGAATTTCACCGTCAAGGCCACGGCTGGACGAAGCGTGACGCAGCAATCCCTGACCGTGATCGAACCCCGCAAGGTGGTCGTCAGCCTCGGTGCGGGGAAATCGGCGACGCTGAAGCTGGAAGAGGCGATCGGCAGCACGCTCCTGTGGAATTTTGGCGACGGGGGAAGGCCCGTGGAGGGTTCGGCGAGCCTCACCCACACCTTTGCCCGTGAAGGAGATTTCACGGTCAAGGGGCAGGATACGCCTCCGGGCCTTCCTCCCAGGGAATTCACGGCGAAGGTTTCCATCGGGAAAGGGTCGGCCGTGACCTTTGGCGTTTCCCGCCTGACTCTCCGCTGGGAGGACGGCAGCGTGGAGCGTAATGTTCCACTCGGCGAGGCAGGCCTGGTGGCCTATGCCGATTTAGGTTTCGAGGGGTCTGGCACCTTCCAGGCCGAATGGCTGGTGGACGGCAAGTCCCAGCATTCCCTTTCGACCACGCTGGGGGCACCGCAGCCCAGCAACCTTCGCCCTCTCTCGGCTCCAGCGGTTTCCCTGGGCGCGACCACGACCGCCGGGAACCGCCAGACCTTGAGCACGGCGGCCAACGGGCAAACGCCTGTGCCCCTGCCCACCAACCTTCCCGGCGAGCATCGGGTCACGCTCAAGGTGATCCAACCCAAGCTGGATTTCCCTGTGCCGGTGCTCCGCTACACCGTGCAGGCGACCTCGGAGACCTCGGGCCTGACGATCCAAAGCATCATGCCCTCCCACGGCAAGCCTGGCGAAGAAGTCGAACTGACTTTGACCGGCACGGGTTTCAGTGCGGACATGGCGCTGAACCTTGGCAAGGATGTGGCCGTACTCGGGAAGCCCGTGCTGATTTCTCCCGACAAGGCGGTGGTCCGGGTGTTCGTGGCGCCCACGGCCCAGGCCGGTCCGCGCAGTTTCCAGATCCGCCGAGGGGGGCGCTCCTTTGGCGCCACGGCCTCCTTCGAGGTGGTCACGGCCGGCCAAGTTCCTTCCGGAAAAGAGCCAGGCAAGCTCCAGACGCCCTCTCTCGGGTCGGTCGGAAAGCTCCCCACGACGGGGACCTCCGTATCGCCCGTCCAGACGAGCAAAGAAGCAGGCAAGGGCCAGGTGCTGCCCCTTGGACCAGCGGCCAAACTTACGGCTACCAGCGCGTCTGCCAACCCCGCTTTGCGCCAACCGCCCATTGATCTAGCCCGAGTCGGCCGATCCAGCGCAGGAGCCTCGCGCATGGTGCCGCTCCAGGGGGCCAAGGGGGCCATTGCGATTCTCGATGTCAACGCGGGCAGCCGCTTCGAAAAGTTCCTCCAATGCAACCAAGGTCAGCGGCTGGATCTCACGAAGATCACCCTCTCCTCTCCCAGTTTTTCGATGATCGGCTACAACTCAGGCGGAGAGTTCCCCCGGGACATCATCCCTGTCCTGCGGGATGACACCCGCTTCAGTTGGCAGGAACAGAAACCGGGCACCTCCGAATACTTCGAACTCCAGTTCTTCGCTGCCAAGGATGGCACACTCCTCAAAACCCAACGTGTTCCTGGCAATCGCAGCACCTTCGACGTGACTCCCGCCTTTGTGCAGGAGCTGACTCGCCTCATCGGTCAGCACATACCGAAGACGATGATTGCCACTCCGTCCAATGCCTCGCGACCAGGGCTCGTAACCGGCTCCAGCCCGTCTTCCAAGGAACGCATCACCACGCCCCACACGCCCCAACGGCCCCTCGCGATGGGGCAGGGCAAGCCTGTGGTTTCATCAACGCCCGCTCCTGCGGCAGTGCAGTCTTCCCAAACTTCCACCGGAATGTCCAAAGCGGTCATCCAGGCGATCACGCCGAAACCCGATCTGGAAATTCCTGCAGTCATGCAGCAGAAAGCGAGCGTGGTCTGGCGGGTGATCGGCTACCGAAGCTATCCCTGCCTCAGCACACCCGCCATTCCGGAAGGGATTGCCAAACCAGCCACCCCGACCGTGGCGCTACCGCCTCCGCGGCCCATTCGCGGAAAGACCCCCAGCCTCCCTGCACCGGCCGTGATGACCGCTGGCGGGAAGCAGACCTCTCCGGTCATCACTCGAACCGCTGGGGCAACGCCTCCTGCCCATGGGCCTTCCGCCGCCTCCGGGCCGGAGCGGAGCACTCCGCCGGTCTTCCAGAACGTGATCGCGGAAGTTTCCCGTTCGGGCGTATGGCCCTTCAGGGTGCCCGCCCAACCCCAAGGCGTGAACCGCAACGGCTGCATCGTCGCCCAGGCGGACCCCAAGATCGTGCTCGAAGCCAACAAGAAGGGCAACAGTGGAGGTTCCGGGCACTTCCAGATGGTTTCCACCAGCCACCCCAAGGGGTCCTCCTCTTCGGGCAACCCCCCCAAGAACAGTCTGGACGAGAGCATCTATACCTTCGATGAAATCTGGCTGCACGGCGAATTCGACCTCAGCGCTGCGCGGGTTCCCTATCGACTCATTCCCGCCTCCGTGCTTCCCAAGAGCGGTTCCGGTGGGGGCGGCCAAGGCGGTTTCCCCATCAGCACCGTTGGCCAGGTGGTTTTCAAAAACGTTTTTGTGGATTGGGGAGACGGCACCTTGGAGGCCTTCCGGGGCCAACCGGTGGACCAACTCTTTGCGAGCTCAAACGGCAACTATTCGGGGACCGATTTTTATAGCCGCTACAAGGTCGATGCGGGCGCCATGAAGCATGTCTATGCCCGGGCGGCCATCGCTCCGCCGTACCGGGTGAAAGTCTTCGTGCTCTCGGAAGAGGACATGGGGAGAAGCAACATCGTGGGAGAGGTCTCTCAGGCGCTGACGCCCGTCCAGACCAACAAAGGGCTCTTCAGTGGTCTTTCCCGCCTAAGCGCCGTGACCAAAACCCTACCCATGACCGCAAGCCCCGGCGCGAAGACCTCTTCGACGGTGAACCCGATCCTCAGCCAGACGGCATCGAAGACCCAACCTTCCGCCCTCTCCGCTGCGGTGCTGCTCGATGCACCCTCCAGCGCCAGCCAGGCACTGGGGCGGGCTTACGAAGTGTTCTGCCGGGAACTTCCCATCGTGGAGCGGGAGGATCCCTGCGCCAATGGCCCCCTGAACCTGGTGGCGGTGGATCTGGAATTCCCAGCCAACGACAAGGCCCCGGTGCCGGTTGCGGCCACGTCCAGGACCAAGGCTTCAAGCCCGGCCGCCAATCCGCCGCCCCTCCATACGCCCAAGGTCCAGGTTCCTGGATCGGCGAACCGCACCAGTCAAACCCAGTTGAACGCAAGTTCGATGACGGCCGGAGCGGCCCTCTCGAACACAAGCGGGGGCGAGGTCAATCACGGACCGACCACCACGCCCTGCAATCTCTTTTATTCCGTGCAGACACGGGTGAAGTACTACGGTGTCGGAACCCTCAGGGTCGTGTGGAAAGTAGGCGGCAAGCAGGTCGGTTCCCGGGAACAGCCCGTGAAATCCCCCAAGCGCACGGGGCTGAAGGCCGACGAGTGCCTGAGTTGCAAGAATCCCCTCTACGGCGAGCTGACGTTGAACTCCCCGGCCCTGCCCGTGAATGTCCTCGGGCGCCAGATCGTCACCGCCGAGGTGGACGTTCTGCCTGACAAATCGGGGGATGTGGATCTAAGGCCCGCGATGATGGGGATCCTGAGCGGCGCAAAGGCTTCCCTCGCTCCCCGGGTTGCCCACACCCTCACGGCCACCCTGTCCACCGGGAAAACCGCCAAGTTGCCCCTGCGCCTGGGGATCCTCAACCCCAGCCCCGCTCCCGGCCAACCTGCCTTCGTTTCTCTGAACAAGGTGGCCGTGGCCGAAGGCGTGCAAGCGGCGCTGTCGGCCATGACCCAGCCTCCTTTCCACGTCGAGACATCGGGAGTCTATGAAGTCAAAGCCTCGGACCCCGCGAAGCTCTGCAACATCTTCTTCCCCAGCAAGGGAGGCCTCTTCCCCATTACCAATCTCCAGGGCATGAAGCTCACGCCGGAGGGATCCCTCTCCAAGGCCACGGGCAAGGGTTTGCTGGTGCTGGGAGTGAAAGCGGGCACCGCCCCGGATGCGATCGCACCCTGCCCGCTGCCGATCAGCTTCGGAGACTGGAGCCTGGATGGCGTCACCGTGGTGCAGGGCAAGTTCGACCTCAAACCCGATGGCCAGACGGGTGAGTACAACGGCCCCGGCGTGAAGGGAGCCGTGAAGGAAGTGCTGGGGGCCATCGCCGACAAGAATGCGCCCCAGGACATGCGTCTCCGCATGGAACTGAGCCCCATCGACACCAGCATGGTCACCGGCGACGGAACCGAAGCTCCCAAATGGCTCGCGGAAGCACCCGTCACGATTCAGGGTGATTGGTACGCCACAAAGGATCTGGGTGGGAATCCGCTCAAGCTCGGGCGCACGAAGCTGGGGCCCACGCCCTGGTTCTT